>NZ_JAKUFR010000052.1:0-36320 GCF_022663555.1 Bacillus cereus group sp. BfR-BA-01381 | reverse complement strand
AGGTAACACTGGTGCTACTGGTGCTACTGGCGCTACTGGACCTCAAGGTGTTCAAGGTAACACTGGTGCTACTGGTGCTACTGGTGCTACTGGCGCTACGGGACCTCAAGGTGTTCAAGGTAACACTGGTGCTACTGGCGCTACCGGCGCTACGGGACCTCAGGGTGCTCAAGGGCCAACGGGTGCTACTGGTATAGGAGTTACCGGACCTACGGGACCTTCTGGTGGGCCTCCTGGACCTACGGGACCTCAGGGACCTCAAGGTAACACGGGTGCTACGGGTGCCACTGGACCTCAGGGTGTCCAAGGTAACACGGGCGCTACCGGTGCTACGGGACCTCAAGGTATTCAAGGGCCAACAGGTGCTACTGGTATAGGAGTTACTGGACCTACTGGGCCTACTGGACCTAGCTTCCCTGTAGCAACAATTGTTGTAACAAACAACATTCAACAAACAGTACTCCAATTTAATAACTTCATTTTTAATACTGCAATTAACGTAAACAACATTATCTTCAACGGCACAGATACAGTTACTGTTATCAACGGTGGTATTTATGTAATTAGCGTATCCATCTCTACAACTGCACCAGGATGTGCGCCACTTGGAGTAGGAATTTCAATAAATGGAGCAGTCGCAACTGACAACTTCTCTTCAAATTTAATAGGCGACTCACTTTCATTCACTACAATCGAAACGTTAACTGCCGGCGCAAACATTTCTGTCCAATCTACTCTTAACGAGATTACGATCCCTGCAACAGGAAACACTAACATTCGTCTAACTGTATTTAGAATCGCTTAAATTTCACTATTTATTGTTTATGGCAAATAAAAAAAGAGCGAGAAACTCGCTCTTTTTTTGTTATGTACAATAATTTATTACTACTCTAATTCAATTGAAACATTTTTTTGTGGTACGAATGTAGAAATTGCATGTTTATAAATAAGCTGTTGCTTACCTTCTGTTTCCAGTAGGACTGTAAAATTATCAAATCCTTTAATTAATCCACGAAGCTGGAAACCATTTAATAAGTACAGCGTAACAAACGTATTCTCTTTACGGAGTTGATTTAAAAACTGATCTTGAATATTGATTGATTGCTTCATGTCGAATCCTCCTCTTTTTCTCTACTTACTATTATTCGACTTTAGTTGTAGCTTTCCTTCTATGTATCGTAAAATTTCTGACGTTTTTTCACCGTCTGTAACATCAAACCATGTGACATCCATCTTATTACGGAACCACGTTAATTGACGTTTTGCATAACGACGTGAATTCGTCTTTAATTGTGATACCGCTTCTTCTAAAGAGACACGATCCTCAAAATAATCATATATCTCTTTATACCCAATCGCTTGAATAGATTGACAATCTCGTATCCCTCGATTATACAACCCTTCTACTTCTTCTAATAAACCTTGGTCCATCATTATATCAACTCGTAAGTTAATGCGATCGTATAGCATTTCACGATCCATTGTCAAGCCAATTAAGGAAACATCGTATAATAACTCGTTTTCTTGTTTTTCAAGTTGATTACTCATTTTTTCACCCGTCGTGTGGAAAATTTCTAACGCCCTAATGACACGGCGTACATTATTTGCATGAATACGCTCAGCGCTTTCTGGGTCTACTTCCTGTAATTTCTTATGTACATATTCCACACCACGTTCTAATGCTAACTTTTCCATTTGTTCTCGGTATATAACATCACCAGCATCATCCGTAAACTGATAATCGAATAAAACAGATTGTATATACAGACCAGTTCCACCAACGATAATCGGCAATTTACCACGCTCTGTAATCTCGCGAATATGCTTACGAACACGTTCTTGAAATTCGGCAACTGAAAATGATTCTTCCGGATTTTTTATATCAACCATATAATGTGGAATTCCGTCCATCTCTTCTTTCGTCACCTTTGCGGTTCCAATATCCATCGTACGATAAATCTGCATGGAATCTCCACTTATAATTTCACCATTTAACGCTTTGGCAAGATCAATACTTAACTTCGTCTTCCCAACAGCAGTTGGTCCAATGATGACAGCAACTTTTTCACGTTGCAATTCTCCCATATCATTCAACTCTCTTTATGTAATGTACTCCATCTATTGATTATATCCAATCTTACCAATTTTAACGACATGATTGCAAGTTCTTTCATTACGGTACATGAAATTATAAATAAAAAAGAACATAGTTTGTCCAATTCCGCATATACATGATTAAAAATACCTTCGAGAGGATGAGTTAACTATGAAACAATCCACTATCAATTTTTCATCTTTAACAAAAGACCTTATTTTAGCTACTGCTACAAAAGAACACAATTGTTCACAAGAAGAATTATACTTCGCCTTAAATTGTTTACTACGTTCTTTTCATTCTACTCTCCAAGAAACAACATTACATCTAGAAAATAAAGATACAGAGTATATACAAAACCAATTTTGCAGTGCATATAAAATTATTACAGGTAAAACTATTTACCCTTTTCAATAATCCATAAAAGGCGGTTGCTTACATACTTTCAAGCAACCGCCTTTTATATTAATACATATACACTACTCTATCACTTTCACTTTTACAGATTTGCGCCCCCAGCTATTCGCACTACCATCTGAGCCAACTAAAACATCAATACGATTTCCTTTAATCGCCCCACCAGTATCTCCAGCAATCGCTTCTCCATATCCTTCTACCCATACTTTTGATCCAAGTGGAATTACTTTAGGATCAACAGCAATTACTTTCATATTTGGATTCGCTGTTAAGTCATGCCCCATTGCAGTTAATACACGACCACCATACGAACCATTCTCACTCGGATCTGCTGTATATGCTGTCGCTTCTACCGTTATTTCACGTCCACCAGCAGGTGCACTTGTTTCATTAGATTTCGCAACTTGTTTCGTAGTTGACTGCTGTTTTGCCACAGGTTTACTTGATTCTACATTCTTAACAGATTCTTTACTCTTAACTACTTTATTACTTTTAACCGGCGTATTTACTCTTTCCGGCGCTTCTTCTTGCGTTACAACTTCTTTCTTTTCAATTACAGGTGCCGTCCCTGTTAAAAATGGCACATGAACATATCCTGTTTTTCCATTATAGTCAAATTGCAACCATTCATTTTGAACTTGATTTGTCGTTTCAATTACATCATTTTTATTCAGTTTACCAATAATTTCTGATTCAGTATTCGCTCCAGCGCGAACATTTAACAAACCCGCCGTCACATAATATGTACTTTTTGTAAATTCAGCACTTACAAACGCTTCTTGACCATTTAATTTAATTTTTGTCCATCCGTTTTCTGTATTTACAACATCTAATTTATTTCCACTTAACATTTTACCGACAAGCTTAGACTCTACAGTTGGGTTTTCTCTAACATTTAATACGTCTGTTGTTACAATCGTTTCGGCTTTCGCAGAACCTGCAAAAATCCCAAGACCAAAAACTGCCGCCGTTGCTATACCTAATAATTTTTTCATGAATAGCCTCCATTTGCTTTGTTTTCGTATTTTCATTATAGCAACAGATTTTTAGGATTTTTCGAAATCACACAATTACAAACCATTCGTAATATGCGATTAATGAGTTGTAACATAAATTTCCATATTAATGAATCCCATTTCTAATAGAACCTTCAATAGTTTTCATATATTTTCCACATACAAGCACCAGAATTTTTTCCAGAAAAAATTACAGTATTACTTTTTTGTTACAAAAAAATCATATTTCATTACATATTTTACCAAAATTCATCATTCTCCAATTATTAACCTTCTTTTTTGTAATAAAAGGGAGCAGCTAATAAAAGCTACTCCCTTTACACGTATTATTTAACTTTCTTTTTCCAAATCCCCATCATAAGAGCAGAAACAACTGCCCCTATCAATATCGAGAAAATATATAACACTGGTTTATTTACTAAAGCGATAACAAACAATCCACCATGCGGTGCCGGTAATGTAATTTGGAATAACATTGATAATGCACCTGCAATACTTGAACCGACAACACAACTAACAATTACCCGAACCGGATCTGCTGCTGCAAATGGAATCGCACCTTCTGTAATAAACGATGCCCCCATAATATAATTTGTTAAACCAGATTTACGCTCTGCTTCAGTAAACTTTGATTTAAAGAATGTTGTTGCGAATGCAATCGCTAATGGCGGTACCATACCACCAGCCATAACTGCTGAGTGTACACCAAAGTTCCGCGCTTCTATTGCCGCAATACCAAATGTAAATGCTGCTTTATTAATTGGACCACCCATATCAATCGCCATCATAGCACCTAAAATAAGACCTAGTAATATAGCATTTGT
The DNA here is from genome assembly GCF_022663555.1 of Bacillus cereus group sp. BfR-BA-01381. Taxonomy (NCBI): domain Bacteria; kingdom Bacillati; phylum Bacillota; class Bacilli; order Caryophanales; family Bacillaceae; genus Bacillus; species Bacillus cereus group sp. BfR-BA-01381. The sequence continues at coordinate 31,968 of NZ_JAKUFR010000052.1, read as the reverse complement.
ACCGTTCAAACCGTTTAACCATCCTGTTAACATTTCATTCAATGCTACTACAGGCGGAATTACTACTTTTTGCATAACAACTCCTGTAATCAACAATCCAAAGACCGGGTATAACAATACAGGTTTAATTCCTTCTAACTGCACTGGTAATCCTGAAAATAATCTTTTTAGCCCTAATACAACATATCCGGCTAAGAAACCAGCAATTAATCCACCTAAAAATCCAGCATTCGCATGTGCCGCTAAAAATCCTCCGACAACACCAGGCATAAAACCAGGACGATCAGCAATAGAACTAGCAATAAATCCTGCTAAAATTGGTACAAGGAATAGAAATGCCCCTGTTCCCCCTCCTCCAATAGACATGAACAATTCAGCTAAAGGACCTTCTGCTTTTATACCACCAAACGAAAACGCTAGCGCAATTAAAATCCCGCCACCAACAACGAATGGAAGCATATTACTTACGCCGTTCATTAAATGCTTATAAATTCCTAATCCTTTTTCTTTCTCCGTATTTTCTACCTTTCCATCCTCTTTTACACCTTTAAAGATTGGTACATCTTGTTTTACAGCCCGATTAAGAAGTGTCTCCGTTTTTCTAATCCCATCAGCGACTGGCACTTGAATAACATGTTTCCCAGCAAAACGGTTCATTTCTACTTGTTTATCTGCCGCAACAATTATAGCCGTTGCGCGTTCAATATCCTCTTTCGTTAAACCGTTTTTTATACCTGTTGATCCGTTCGTTTCAACTTTAATTGCGATTCCTAGCTCTGCTGCTTTTGCTTTCAAGCTATCTGCAGCCATATATGTGTGAGCGATTCCAGTCGGGCAAGCTGTAACAGCTAATACATACGGTTCATTCCCTTCTGGTTTTGCAACTTCAACCTCTTCTTCTTCTTTTTCTTTTTCATTTTCTTTTTCATCAAATAAACGAAGAAGTTCTTCTTCATCCTTTGCTTCTAACAATTGCTTACGAAACTCTTCATCCATTAATAGTGTAGATAGGCGTGATAACGTTTCTAAATGTGTATTATTCGCCCCTTCACTTGCAGCAATCATAAAAAATAAATGCGCAGGTTGTCCGTCAAGCGATTCATAGTTGATACCGCTTACACTTCTACCAAAACAAATCGCTGGTTGCTTAACAGCTTTTGTTTTCGCATGAGGTATAGCAATTCCTTCACCAATGCCGGTTGTACTTTGTGACTCCCGCTTTAAAATAGCTTCTTTAAATTCAGCTTTGCTATTTAAACGATTGGCCCCGTTTAATTTCTCAACTAACTCATCTATGGCAGATTCTTTATTTGAAGCTGTCATATTCATAATAACTGTATCCCTTTTTAATAGTTCTGTAATTTTCATATGTGCTTCCCCCTATCGCTTAGTTACAATTACTTGCGACAATAATTCTTCTACTTTTTCCTTTTCACATAAATCGGCTGAAAATGCTGTTGCACTCCCTGTTGCAACGCCATATTGAAATGCCTTTTCAATATCTTTTGTCTGTTCATATCTTCCTACAAATCCCGCAACGAGAGAATCTCCAGCCCCAACCGAATTAATTACAACACCTTTTGGAATAGTTGCTTCATATATACCTTCTGCCGTAAATAATAAAGCCCCATCTCCGGCCATTGATACGATAACATGCTCTACACCTTGTTCAACTAATTTTCTTCCATATGGTAAAACATCTTCTACTGTGGAAATCTCTACTCCGAATAACTCACCAAGTTCATGATGATTAGGCTTTATTAAAAATGGTTTATTTTTAACTACATGCTGCAAGGCACTACCACTTGCATCTACTACTACACGAATGCCTTTTTCAGCTCCGAACGCTGCGATTGATTGATAAAAAGTAGTTGGGATAGACGCTGGTACACTTCCAGCTAGTACAACACAATCTCCCTGCTCCATACTTTCAATTTGTTTCATTAATTGTTCAAATTGTTCCTTAGTCACACTAGGACCTTGTCCATTTAATTCTGTCTCTTCTCGTCCTTTTATTTTCACGTTAATTCGAGTATCTTCATTTACTTGGATGAAGTTTGTTATTACACCTTCTGTCTGTAATACATCTTTAATAAATCGACCGGTAAATCCACCAGTAAATCCAAGCGCTACATTTTCCACACCTAAACGATGAAGAACGCGAGAAACATTAATTCCTTTTCCTCCAGGAAACTTCATATCTTTCTCCGCTCGATTTACTGCGCCTAAATCAAGGGAATTAACTTGTACTACATAATCAATAGATGGATTTAAAGTTACTGTATAGATCATTGTTTATCAGCCTCAATTACATTGGTTTGTCTTTTATATTTTTCTAAATCAATTTCTAAATGGTTTGTAATAATATTTGCCTCTTCCACATTGGCAATTTTCGCAAACGCCACTTCCGAAAACTTACTTTCATCAATTAAGAAATATCCTTCATTTGCTAATGCTAATGCCATTTGCTTTAAAAATGCCTCTTCTGGATCTGGTGTTGTAAAACCAAGCTGTTCATGTACACCATTCGCTCCTAAAAAACATTTATCAAAACGATACTTTTGCATACTTTCCTGCGCCATTGCACCGATTAAAGCTTTCGTCCTACTCTTCATCATTCCGCCTAGTAAATATGCACGAATATTATTTTCAACTAAAGCTTCAATATGCATAAGTCCATTCGTAACAACGGTAACATCTTTATTTATTAAAAATGGAATCATTTCAAATGTTGTACTTCCTGCATCTAAATAAATGCAATCACCTTGTTCCACAACGTTAGCCGCATACTTCGCAATTTGTTGTTTTATTTGAATGTTTTTGGATGATTTTTCAACCATCGTTGGCTCCTGTCCTTTGCCTGTTAAAACAGCTGCACCACCGTGAACTCTTTTTAATAACCTTTGTTTTTCCAATTGCGCTAAATCACGACGAATTGTTGATTCAGAGCTTTCTGTTATTTCTACTAATTGTTGTAATTTAACAACCTTCTGCTCTTTTACAAGTTGCAATATCATTTGATGACGTTCAGGAGTTAACATTTTATTCACCTCTTCTTTGATTACAGTATAATGAAAACGATCACAAAAATCAACCGCAAACATTCATAAATAATCAAAAACAGTCATTAACAGTTATAAACAACAAAAAAGAAACCCATTGGATTGTTATATCAAATGGGTTCCTTTACTCGCTTCACTTATAGGGAAGCTTTATATATACTTAAAACATCGTCTTTATTTAATTTTTTAAAGTTACCAAATTCGCCATAAGCCATCGCTTTATCCGCCATTACATCAATTTCATTTTCTCCAATAGCATAATCAGATAACGTTACTGGTGCCTCAATTGAAGTCCAAAATTGACGTAACGTCTCAATTCCTTCTAACGCAATTTCTCGATCAGTCTTTCCATCTGTTTCCACATCGAATACACGAATAGCGAATTGTTTAAAACGACTTACATTTTCATCTACAACATGCTTCATCCAGTTCGGGAATAAAATCGCAAGGCCACCTCCGTGTGGTATATCATGAACCGCAGAAACTGCGTGCTCAATATTGTGTGTTGCCCAGTCTCCTTTTACTCCCATCGCTAAAATACCGTTTAGCGCCATAGTACCGCAGTATAAAATAGTTTCTCTATGCTCATAACTTTCTAAATCACTTAAAAGCTTAGGAGCGGTTTCAATTACTGTTTTTAAAACAGACTCACAATAACGATCTTGTAATTCTGTATTTGTTCCATGATGGAAATATTGCTCTAATACGTGCGACATAATATCTACCATACCGTAAATTGTTTGATCCCTCGGCACAGACGCAGTATGGGCCGGATCTAAAATTGAAAACTGCGGGAAAGTAACTGGGCTACCCCAGCCATATTTTTCATTCGTTTCCCAGTTTGTAATGACAGAACCAGCATTCATTTCAGATCCTGTTGCTGCAAGCGTAAGTACAGTACCAAATGGTAATGCCTCACTAGCAAAAGCTTTTTTCGTTACAATATCCCACACATCTCCATCGTACTTACTACCAGCAGCAATTGCCTTCGTACAGTCAATTACACTTCCTCCACCAACTGCTAAAATAAATTCAACACCATTCTCTTTACAAATTTGAATTCCTTTCTTTACAGTCGACACACGCGGATTCGGTTCAACGCCTGTCAATTCAAATACTTCTGTATTTATATCTTTTAAAATAGAAATTATATTATCATAAATACCGTTTCTTTTAATACTGCCTCCCCCGTATACGAGAAGAACTTTTTTACCGAACTGTGGAATTTCAGTTTTCAACTGTTCTAATTGATCTTTACCGAAAATAAGTTTCGTTGGATTACGAAATACAAAATTTTGCATATCCCTTTACCATCCCTTCTATATGAAAAGCAACTATACTTTTGTATACCATATTTTTTTCATTTTACAAAAATATTTGCCTAACGAAAAAATCCCAGCCTATAGGCTGGGATTTTTTATTGATAATAAGGTGAGATCATTAAGTAAACAATAACACCAGATAAACTTACATATAACCAGATCGGCATCGTCCAACGTACAATTTTACGATGACGTGTTAATTGATTTGTAAAACCAAATACAAGTGCAAATAATGCAAGTGGCACAATAATTGCTGCTAGGATAATATGTGTAATTAAAATGATGAAATACACATATTTAATGAATCCTTCTCCACCAAAATGTGTTGCCGGCGCTAAGTAATGATACGATAAATAAGAAACACAAAATAGCAATGTCGTCGTAAATGCTGCCAGGATGAAACCACGGTGCATTTTCACATTCTTCTTAATAATAGAGTATAGAGCTGCTAATAAGAATACGAACGTAAAGCTATTAAAAATTGCATTTAACATTGGTAAAATCGTTACATCAAAATGTACTTCTCCTTCATAGCCAACAGGTCCAAAGAACAAAAATAAAATAATCGCATTTACAATTACAGAAAGCGTTATCACAATAGGAGCATAGCTTTTCTGATTTGTTGATTGATCCACCAAAATGGTCACTCCCTCTTCCTTCAAATATGTATACGTAACCTCACTATTTTAACATACTATTCACAGTGTAAATGTGACAATAGTTTGACACAGCAAGACAAAACAAAGAAAAAAAACCCTTCTTAATAAAACTTCTTAAGAAGGATTTTATCGCTTTATTATTCAAATAGCAATGCGATTAGTTTTTGTTAAAAAATGTATCGCTATATGCTTGAAAAATTTCAGACACTTGATATCCCATTAAAGAAATTGCTGTTAATGAAAAGAAACCAATCATAAGAAATCGAAACCACATATAAATCTCCTCCTTGTATTTAGCTTAAAAAACATTCGCTATATTACAAGTTGAGTGGCACTCTTCATCGTCACTTTCCTTTTTCTTTACAATTGCTGTAATAAATCGAATCATAAAGAAAAATACAAAAGGAAATTGTTCGTAATTTACCTTGGCATAGTTCAGCAACGGCTCGCGTTGCATATCGAACGGGGATGAGAAGGAATAGAACATACCTTGCTCTTCCATATATACAATTACAATTTTCATACAAAATACGATTCCTAGAAACGAAACAATATCTTGCCATTCTGTCGTATATAACAGGTTATACAGCTCTAATACGTAATCTTCCATCGTCATCCCCCCTTCCTTTTTTACCATTCTGCTCGCCTTCGTATAAAAAGTCAAGAAAAAAGTTTATATTCACTATGACAATAGTAATTACTCATTTCTATGATTATATATGATTCTTTTATAGCAATGATTGGGTGTAACTCTCTTCGAAAACAAGAAATTAGAATCGAACAGATTCCTCATTCTTACTTGTAGTATTCGATACTGTACTATTTTTATTTCTATTAAAAATAAAATAAGAAAGTATTATAAGAACAGTAACAAGCATCGTCAAAAGTGCTTGTGAACGTAAAGATTCAATTGCAAGCATCGCAACTAAAACTGCTATAATAGCGGCAATTGTAACATACGTTACATACGGGAAAAACCACATTTTCACTTTCAAATTTTGTTGTTCTACTTTCCCCATTTTTTTACGGATCTTTAAATGCGAAACAGCTATAACGAGATAAACGAGTAACGCAATTCCACCAGATGCATTGACTAAAAATAAAAAGACTTTATCTGGAGATATGTAACTAAAAACAACTCCAATATAAGCGAAGAACGTTCCGAATAAAACGGCCCGAACTGGAACACCACTACTATTCAATTTCAAAAATGCCTTTGGAGCATCTCCTCTTTCTGCCATTGAAAAAAGCATTCTTGAGTTCGTATATAAACCAGAATTTAAACAAGAAAGTACAGCTGTTAAAACGATAAAATTCATAATTTGTGCTGCCGCTGGTATCCCTATATGTTCCAGTACCGCTACAAACGGACTTTTTAGTATGTTCGCTGAATTCCATGGAAGAAGTGTAACAACTACAGCAATAGATCCAATGAAAAATACGAGAATACGCCAAATTACACTATTTGTTGCTGTTTTTACTGCTTTTACAGGTTCAGCAGATTCTCCAGCAGCTACTGCAACAATCTCAGACCCCATAAATGAAAATATAACGACAGTAATTCCAAGTAGCACCGAACTTATACCGTTTGGCATAAATCCTCCTTGTCCTACTAAATTCGAAGTGCCAGGTGCTTCCGTTCCTGGTACAAACCCTAAAATAACAGCTAGTCCAAGACAAAGGAACAAAACGATACTTATTACTTTAATAAAAGAAAACCAATATTCAAACTCTCCAAATGATTTCACCGAAAAAACATTCGTCAATGTTAATAAAATCGTTAATATTAGGCTTAATAACCAAAGCGGGATTTCTGGAATCCAGTATTGAATAATACCAGCACCTGCTGTGGCTTCTATTGCAATAACAATTACCCAGAAAAACCAATATAGCCACCCAATTGTATAACCGGCCCATGGACCAATTGCTTCTCTTGCATATGTTGCAAATGACCCACTTGTCGGGTTAATAGCTGCCATTTCCCCAAGCATTCTCATAACGAAAATAACAAGAAGTCCTGCTAATGCATATGAAACGATAGAACCTGGTCCGGCTGAATGTACAACCGCCCCACTTCCAACAAACAAACCAGCTCCTATTACGCCACCAATTGAAATCATTGTAATATGGCGTATTTTGAGGTCTTTCTTAAGATTTTTTTCCAACTCTTGTACATCCCCTTCCAAACGTAATTTTGAAATTTATCCCGCATTAACGGGGAGGGCTAATAATCAGCGGGGATGAACAAAATCCCCACTGATTAAAGTTTCACTTTATGTAAGAGTATTATGTGAAAAACCTTGTCCTATACTTTAAAATATATCAAAATATTCTGAATTTAACAATTGTAATGCAAACTCCTACAAAAATTATTTCATTAAGTTTAACAATTTCCCATATACAATTGTTGAGAAAATTATAGTTACCTTACAAAAGAATGAATTTTCAGATATTATTAAATAAACAAGATTATACATCTAGACAACTTTTTGTATAGGAGTGTTGATATGTTAAACAAGTTCAAATTCATTTGTTGTACGTTAGTAATTTTTTTACTGTTACCACTAGCCCCCTTTCAAGCACAAGCAGCAAACAATTTAGGATCAAAACTACTCGTTGGATACTGGCATAACTTTGATAACGGTACTGGCATTATTAAATTAAGAGACGTTTCACCAAAATGGGATGTAATCAATGTATCTTTCGGGGAAACTGGTGGTGATCGTTCTACTGTTGAATTTTCTCCTGTGTATGGTACAGATGCAGAATTCAAATCAGATATTTCTTATTTAAAAAGTAAAGGAAAGAAAGTAGTTCTTTCAATAGGTGGACAAAATGGGGTCGTTTTACTTCCTGACAATGCTGCTAAGCAACGTTTCATTAATTCCATACAATCTCTAATCGATAAATACGGTTTTGATGGAATAGATATTGACCTTGAATCAGGTATTTACTTAAACGGAAATGACACTAATTTCAAAAGCCCAACTACTCCTCAAATCGTAAATCTTATTTCGGCTATTCGAACAATCTCAGATCATTACGGTCCCGACTTTCTATTAAGCATGGCTCCTGAAACAGCTTATGTTCAAGGCGGTTATAGCGCATACGGAAGCATCTGGGGTGCATATTTACCGATTATTTACGGAGTGAAAGACAAATTGACATACATTCACGTTCAACACTACAACGCTGGCAGTGGCATTGGAATGGACGGTAATAACTACAATCAAGGTACTGCAGACTACGAGGTCGCTATGGCAGATATGCTCTTACATGGTTTTCCTGTAGGTGGTAATGCAAACAACATGTTCCCAGCTCTTCGTTCGGATCAAGTCATGATTGGCCTTCCTGCAGCACCAGCGGCCGCTCCAAGTGGTGGGTATATTTCTCCAACTGAAATGAAAAAAGCTTTAGATTATATCATTAAGGGCATTCCTTTCGGAGGAAAGTATAAACTTTCAAATGAGAGTGGCTATCCTGCATTCCGCGGTCTAATGTCTTGGTCTATTAATTGGGATGCAAAAAATAACTTTGAATTCTCTAGTAGCTATAGAACATATTTCGATGCGATTCCCTTGCAAAAATAATAAAAAACAACAATAGGTTTTATATGACCTATTGTTATTTTTTATTTACCACCAATTAACATCTCTCGTTCATCAGAATCAAATTAAGAATCATGATGTGGAATTGAATACATTAGTTACTATTTTGCTTCAATACAAATACTGAAAGTTCAGGTACACTCAAAAATCTCACAGGCATTCGAGTTGTCCCAATCCCACGATTTACGTATAAATGTAATGGCTTATTCTTTCCTTCTAATTCATACATACCTTCAACATGACTCTCAGCTAGTTTTGTCGTAATGAATGGACCGATAAAAGGGATTTGAACTTGTCCTCCGTGACTATGGCCTGACATTTGAAAATCAACTGGGTAACGTACTATTTTGTCTACAACATCCGGCTCATGTACTAATAACATATTGAAATCTTGTTGCCTTACATGTTTTAAAGTCGAGTCTATTTGCGGCTTACCTAATAAAAAATCATCCAAACCTGATATTGTAATATATTTGCCGTTTTCCGCTTTAATTTTCTGCACTTCATTGACTAACACAGCGAAACCAGCTTCCTCCATATATTTTTTATAAAATAAACTACCTCCGCCGCCCCTATCATGATTCCCAAACACTGCATATTTCCCTAAGGGCGCATGTATTTTTTGTAAAATCCCTTTCGCTTCTTCTCTTTCAGCTTTGTACGATCCAAACTTATCTATTAAATCCCCTGTGAAAACTACTACATCTGGACTTAATGCATTCATCTTCTCCACCAAATTTTCTAATTGTTTCAGTGTGAATTCTGGTCCTAAATGTACATCTGAGAACTGTAATATTTTTTTATTATGAAACTCTTTAGGAATTGTAGAAGCTTCTATTTCATTCCACGTAACTGTTACTAGTTTTCGTTCTATTTCTGTCGCATAGAAATACAAACTTATAGAAATCATTACTACACTTACGAAACTGATTATAGATATCTTGACGATTGATTTTTTTTGTTCTTCTTTTACGTGATACGTATTCATGTTCTCACCTCTAGAAGTACTTTAAAACCTTATTGTTACATTCATGTGACAACACGAACAATGTTAGTTATATTCAATTCCAGTCCTGCTCACTTTGACAAATTTATACAGAAATCATAACATATTTTTATAATACATAGATTCTTAAAAATGTTCCATTTATTCTTTTATCACTTTATTAAGGAGAGATTATTCATGTCTGTATTTACACCAGAAGAAATCACGGAACTTGCTGCTAATTCCGGAAGAAAAAAAGCTCATTTATCATTACTCCCTATGCTAATTCTCGGTTTTTTTGGCGGTGCTTTCATAGCATTAGGGTATTTACTCGATATTCATGTTATTGGAACAATGCCAAAAGCTTGGGGATCATTTACTAGTTTTCTAGGTGCCGCTGTATTCCCTATCGGTCTTATACTCGTTATTCTTGCAGGCGGTGAGTTAGTAACTGGCAATATGATGACCGTTTCAATGGCGTGGCTTCATAAAAAAATCGACTTATTTCACTTCATTCGAAATTTAGTTATTGTTACGTTTAGCAACTTCATAGGTGCTGTATTCGTTGCTTATTTTTTCGGTCATGTCGTCGGATTAACAGAGGGAGCTTTTTTAGCAAAAACAGTTTCTATTGCGCAAGCTAAACTACAAGATACACCACTACAAGCCTTCATTTCTGCAATCGGATGTAATTGGCTCGTTTGTTTAGCTGTTTGGCTTAGTATGGGAAGTAAAGAATTTATCGGAAAGATTATCGGCATTTGGTTCCCAGTTATGACTTTTGTTGCGATTGGATTTCAACACGTTGTAGCAAATATGTTTGTCATCCCAGCTGCAATTTTTGCTGGCCATTTAACATGGATTGAATATTTTCCAAACTTCATTTTTGTTTTCTTCGGAAACTTAGTGGGAGGTATGTTATTTGTGGCATTACCTTATTTCATATCTTATAATAAGAAACTACCTTCCAATAAAGAGCAAACCGAATTAAAGAAAAAATCTGTATCCGCTTAAATGAACCGTCTATATAGACGTATCTAAAAAATATTACAAATTCCATTTTTTTTTACGAATATATGTGCGTACACTTGTTCTCGAATGTTTTATACGTTATAATAACAACTTAAATAGCATTATTTACATATGAGGTGAAAAACATGAACAAAACAGAATTAATCAAAAACGTAGCACAAAATGCTGAGATTTCTCAAAAAGAAGCTACTGTAGTTGTACAAACTGTAGTAGAATCAATCACTAACACTTTAGCTGCTGGTGAAAAAGTACAACTTATCGGATTCGGTACATTCGAAGTTCGCGAAAGAGCTGCTCGTACAGGCCGTAACCCACAAACTGGTGAAGAAATGCAAATCGCAGCTTCTAAAGTACCTGCTTTCAAAGCTGGTAAAGAACTAAAAGAAGCTGTAAAATAATGAAAAATAGCCTTCTCGTTTACGAGAGGGCTATTTTTTTCATTACATAATTAATAAAAATCTGACCATTATGCTGTTTCTTTTGTTCCTTTATGCACATAAAGCCTTTGCTTTCAAAGAAAGGTTTTGCTGTAATACTCGCTTCTGTATAGATCTCCCTATGCCCTAGGTTCGCTGCTTCTCTTTCTAACTTCTGTAATATGTAGGAAGCTATCCTTTTTCCTTGATAATCTTTATGTGTAAATAAGCGATCTACGTAATGATCCTCATTATAATCTCCAAATCCCACTATCACACCGTTATGATCCGCTACATAACTAATGTTCTTCTCTAAAGACTGTAACCAGCTTTCTCTATCTAGTCGCTCTGGTGCCCATGCCTGTAGCTGTAATACGTTATAATCTTTTGCATTAATTGTATGAACTGTTTCATAGAACAACTGTAATACTTGTTCTATATCCTCTTTATGGAATGTTCTAATGATCGTATCTTTTAACATATATGAACCACCTTACTACACTATCATTTAACTTTTCTACCATCTAGTATTCAATATTTCTGCTTTATTATATCTTTTTTCTTTCTATATAAACAAAAAACAATACTTATTTCAAAGTATTGTTTTTTGTTTAAAAGCCTATGCAATTACTCTATAGATTTAAAGTTTTATTATTTTAATTTCACTCTTTGCAATCGTAATGCATTTAATACGACCGATACAGAACTAAATGCCATCGCTGCTCCTGCAACCCAAGGCGCTAAGAAACCAAGCGCTGCAATCGGGATTCCTAAGCCATTATAAGCTAGTGCCCAGAATAAGTTTTGCTTAATATTTCTTATCGTCATCTTACTCATAAAGATTGCATCAGCAATACTATTTAAATCACCACGGATTAACGTAATATCTGCCGCTTCCATCGCTACATCCGTTCCTGTTCCAATCGCCATACCGATATCCGCCGTTGCAAGTGCTGGAGCATCATTTATTCCATCTCCAACCATTGCTACTTTTTTACCTTGCCCTTGCAGTTGTTTCACTTCTTCTGCTTTTCCTTCTGGTAATACTTCTGCGATTACGTGATCAATACCTACTTGCTTAGCGATTGCCTGAGCAGTTTGTGTATTATCTCCTGTAATCATAACAACGTCTAGACCCATTTTCTTAAGTCTTGCGATAGCTGCTTTTGAAGTATCTTTTACAGTATCCGCAACGGCAACTATACCAGCATATTCTTTATTGATCGCAATAAGCATTGCTGTTTTTCCTTCTCGTTCTAACTCTTCCATTGATTTAGAAACTTCTTCAATATCAATATTGAATTTCTTCATTAATCGGCGTGTACCAATTAATAATTGTTCCCCTTCTACAACTGATTCAATACCAAATCCAGGAATCGCTTCAAATGTTTCTGAACTTGGAATATCAATTTTCTTTTCTTTAATTCCATCTACAATCGCTTCTGCAAGTGGGTGTTCAGAATTCTTTTCTGCCGCACCTACTAAACGTAGTATTTCTTCTTCATGGAATCCATCTGCTACAATTACATCTGTTAACACAGGCTTCCCGTTTGTCACAGTACCTGTTTTATCTAGAATAACTGTATCTAATCGATGCGTTGCTTCTAAATGCTCTCCGCCCTTAAATAAAATACCATACTCAGCTGATCTTCCTGATCCAGCCATAATAGATGTAGGCGTTGCAAGACCTAATGCACATGGACAAGCGATAACAAGTACTGCTATCATTTTCTCAAGTGCTCCGCCAAAATCACCTGGTGTAACAAAGATCATCCACACTGCAAATGTAATAATCGCGATTCCAACTACAACTGGTACAAAAATACCAGAAATTTGATCAGCTACCCTTTGAATAGGAGCTTTTGAACCTTGTGCCTCTTCTACTACTTTAATAATTTGAGCTAATGCAGTATCTCTTCCTACCTTAGTTGCTTTCACTTTTAAAAATCCATTTTTATTCATTGTAGAACCGATTACTACATCCCCAATTGTTTTATCAACTGGAATACTTTCACCTGTTAACATCGATTCATCTATTGCTGACTTTCCTTCTACAATCTCACCATCTACTGGAATTTTTTCACCAGGCTTTACATAAACGATATCACCAGCTACTACTTCTTCGATTAAAATTTTCATTTCTGTTCCATCTCGCACAACTGTAGCTGTCTTTGCTTGTAAACCCATCAACTTTTTAATTGCCTCTGATGAACGTCCCTTTGCTTTCGCTTCAAATAATTTACCTAAAATAATTAGTGTAATAAGTACCGCGCTCGTTTCAAAATATAAATCTGTCATATGCTCCGAAGAACCGATAGATTGAATGCTTAAATATACACTATAGAAATAGGCAGCTGACGTTCCAAGTGCCACAAGAACATCCATGTTAGCACTTTTATTACGTAATGCTTTATAAGCCCCAACATAAAACTGTCCACCAATGATAAATTGAACTGGCGTTGCAAGAGTCAACTGCACCCAAGGGTTCATAAGCATATCCGGTAAATAAATAAACGATGTAAATGAGAAGTGACTTACCATTGCCCACAGTAACGGGAATGATAAAATAAACGAAACGATAAACTTCTTCTTTTGTCGCTCAATTTCTTGTAAGCGATGATCAGTTGATCCATCTTGCTCATCTGATTTCAATTCCAATTTATATCCTAACTTCGTAATTGCACTCTTCATTTCATTTACATTAATTTCATCAGGATTAAAATCTACTGTAGCCGATTCCAAAGCGAAATTTACTGTCGCTTCGTTCACACCTTCTAGCTTATTTAAACGCTTTTCTACTCTATTCGCACATGCTGCGCATGTCATTCCTGAAACAGTAAACTCAGCTTTATCACTTACAATTCCATATCCTAACAATTCAACTTTTTCCTTAAATTGTTGCGGATTTGTTTTTTGGGGATCATACATTATTTTTGTTTTTTCAAGTGCAAAATTTACATTTGCATCATGAACACCTTCTACTTTTTTTAGAACTTTTTCAATTCTATTTGCACATGCTGCACATGTCATTCCTGATATTTGAAGATTGGCCTCTTTTTGTTCATTCATGTCTCTCACCTCTATATACCCTTATGAGGTATAATTATTAGCAAAATAAATCGTACTTTCTATAAAGTACGATTTATTTCCATATCTAAAAATAATTATTGAACATCATATCCTTGATCTTCAATTACAGCAACGATATCTTTTAACTTTACAACTGATGAGTCAATAGTAACTTCAACAGTTCCTTCTGCTAATTGAACTTTCACTTGTTCAACACCGTTTAGTTCTTTCACACTACTTTCGATAGCATTTACACAATGTCCACAAGACATACCTTCAACTTGTAATGTTAACTGTTCCATTTAAAATCCTCCTCTTGTTTCTTCATTGTTTGTTAACCACACCCTCATCTTACCATACCCCCCTAAGGTAATCAATGGTTTTGTATCATGATTTTTCAATTATTTTCTAAAAGTTTATTTTACATACACTTTTTCACATCAATACCCCGAAACCTTATATGAAAGTAAACAAAAAACAAGCCAGTTACGTACTAGCTTGTTTTTACGCTTTTGAAAAACGTTCAAATACTGTCATTAATTCTTCGATTGCTTCGTCACCATTACCATCTTTAATTGCACCTGAAACACAATGACTTGTATGGTTTTTTAATACACCCATTCCTACTTTTTTCATCGCTGCATTAATCGCTGAAATTTGCACTAAAATATCCACGCAATACCGATCATTTTCAATCATATTTTGAATACCCCGAACTTGCCCTTCAATTCTCTTCAATCTATTTATAATTTGCTCTTTTTCTTTTTCTGATCTATGTGTTACTGCTTCATGCTCTTTATGCCCCATATTATCACCTTCTTAAAGTTTCTCTTCATCCAATAAAACAATTGCTTTTACGAGTATACCAATTATAGCATTAAATATCTATGTATGATACCCCATATGAGTATATTTCCACTTTATGATTATTCTTAACACATTGTTAGCTTCTCAGTCTCAATTTTCATTATACCCTTTCCTTTTTTCAAAAAACAATAATAAGCGGGGATTTTCCATCCCCGCTTATTATTCATCCCCAAATATAAAAGCCTCAATCTTCACACGTATAAATTGAGACTTTTTCTTCCTATATATTATTATTGCTGATCACATACTTTTGTATCATTCACTACTGAAGTTCCTTCAACGGTTACCGTATGAAAACAGTCATTTACACGAACTGTCACAACCTTATCTTGCCGATCAATGATATGATATTCATTAAAATTTTTATTCAGAGCACTGCGAATTTGTTCTCCTTCATAAATTGGAATGCCATGTGATAAAACCCAAATAAGCCCAGCGATAGCAAGAATAGTTTTCATACGATTTACCTCCTTGAGAATATAGTGAACTTTTCATCCGTGTTTTTTCAGCTCTACGAGTCATGATTGGAATGAACCAAGCCTTTTCGGAAATAAGTTCATTTCGTCTATTTTATGTTTATGCTAATTGTGAACGAATTGTGACAACTTTTTGTCTCTTTAGACGAAAAGTTGAAACAAAACTTTCAAAAAGGACAATTCTACTTACGCAAACAAAAGGCTATGGAGAATTTCCCCATAGCCTTTTGTTTATATTTTATTAGACGATTACTTTATTAACTAACCTAAAAATGTGGATTCACTCAAATCACTAACCTTTTAATCGCTGGATACATGACTAACAAACCTCAATCCTTTACTTAAAGAAGTCGGCACAACAGATGCGTGATTCTCCCCTTCAGCTTCATAAAACGTAAATCTAAACTGATCGTGTTTCACTTGGAAAAGGCGCTCTGATAATTCCTTTGCCCCTACAACCATATGCTCTCGTTCTAGTGAACCCACTGTAAGAAATACTCCTGTTTTAACCTTTGCATTGTTTAATTCACTTATAAGATTCTCTTCTTTTTCAAGCACAGATTGGTTATTCCACCAAATCGACGGGCTACTTATAAAATAATTTTGAAAAGAATTTAGATTTGTAAAGAATATATGTAAAGCAAATAGACCACCTAAAGAATGCCCAAATAGTGTTTGCTTTCCTTTATCAATTTCAAAATTCTTTTCAATTTGCGGCTTTAATTCTTCTTCAATAAAAGTGAAAAAATGATGTGCTCCTCCTGTTTTAGGCCACGGTTTACCGTCTGGCTTTAATGGTGCATCATTTGAAATTACGCTAGGCGTAAAATCATAGCATCTTTCTTCACCTGAAAATGCCCCTTCAATTGGATAACCAATACCTACTATAATGGCTGGTGAAACACCTGTTTTTTCTGCTCTAACTGATTGTATTTTAACAGCTTCATGGAATGTTTGAAAAAAGGCATTGCCGTCTAATACGTATATAACAGGATACCCTGACTCGGGTGCTGGCTGCCTCGGCTTTGAAATATAAATTTGATATTCGTTACCTTCTAATTTTGAATACATGTTCCACTGTTCTGTATTAGATGTTTTAATCTGCTGTTTTTCAATAGTAGTATTCACCCTATATCCCCCCTTTTAACTTGTTACATATATTTCTACTTTTTCTTCTTGAGATACAACGCTATCATAACCGAAGCAAACAGGAGCCCCGTTATACGGATCGATCATGACACGCGCATCAATATGAAATACTTCTTTTAATACTTCATTTGTAATAATCTCTTCTGGACTACCAGTTGTAACAATTTCTCCTTCCTTCATTGCAATAATTTCATCTGAAAACCTTGCTGCATGGTTAATATCATGTAGTACCATAACAACCGTACAATTATGTTCTTTATTTAACTTCTCCACAATTTGTAATACATCTAATTGATGAGACATATCAAGGTATGTAGTTGGCTCATCTAATAACAACACTTCTGTCTCTTGTGCTAATGCCATCGCTAGCCATACCTTTTGCCGTTGACCACCAGATAGATTTGCTATTTGTCTTGTTCGAAATGCAGAAGTTTTCGTTATATCTAATGCCCAGTCAATCATCTCTTTATCTTTTGAAGTTAACTTATTTACATTATTTCGATGTGGATAACGTCCATAAGAAATTAATTCTTCTACTTTAAGCTCTCCTGGCGCAATTGGAGTTTGCGGGAGTAAAGCTAACTGCTTCGCAATTTCTTTCGTTGGAATTGTATTTAGATCTTGCCCTTGCAAATATACTTTACCGCTCTTTTGCTTTAAAATTCTTCCCATTGTTTTTAACAATGTTGATTTACCGCACCCGTTTGGTCCTATAATTGTCGTTACTTTTCCTTCTTGTATTTCCACATTTAAATCGCGAAACACTGTAAGCTTTTCATAACTCGTTTCTAAATTTTTTGCACTTAAAATACTCACTTTTATTCCTCCTCTTACGCTTTCGCCTTATAAAGTAAATATAAGAAATACGGTACACCGACAATAGAAATAACGATTCCAACTGGTAACTCTACAGGTGTGAAAACTGTTTTTGCAATAAAGTCTGAAGCAATTACAAGAAACATTCCGATTACTCCGCACGTAGGAATGATATGCTTATGCTGAATACCGACAAGTCTTTTCGCTATATGCGGTGCCATTAATCCAATAAAACCAATACTCCCTGAAACAGCAACACATGCGCTCACAAGTCCGATACTACTTAATAGTAAAATTGATTTCTCTCTTTCTAGCGAAACACCTAAACTTGTAATACTCGTTTCTTCCAACTGAAATAAATCTAATAAATAAGCTTTCTTTTGTATGAGAGGAATTAATATGATAAGCCACGGCAACATGGCAATAATGTACTTCCAGTTTGCACTATATATACTTCCAGACACCCATACTGCAGCCATTTCAAAATCAGTTGACTTCATTTTGAGTGATAAATACATTGAAAATGCCCCAAATCCTGATCCAATTGCAATCCCTGTTAATAAAAGTCGCTGCGAATCTAACTTACCGTTTTTCCAAGAAAACAGATAAATGATGATAGCTGCACCTAATCCACCTACTAAACCAAACATTGGCATCATCATAATAGAAACCCAGTCTGTGCTTTTTAATTGTCCTTGGAAGAAAAACATAAAAATGACGATTGCTGTTCCTGCTCCGGCATTAACCCCTAAAATACCTGGGTCTGCCAATCCATTTCTCGTAATCCCTTGAATAACAGCACCTGCAACACCGAGACCTAATCCTACTAATCCAGCAATTATGATGCGCGGGAGACGAAACTCAAAAATAACTAAATCATGGTCTGGTACTGGATCTATTCTAAAGAGTGTTTTAAATACATCTGTAATCGTAATATCAAACGTACCATTCGTTAAACTAATATAAATAGCACATAGTATTAAAAATATAAGTATCCCCATCGTCATTCCGAAACGTTGATTTGAGCTTTTAAGCATGTCTCTCTCCTCCTCTTGTACGGATTAAATACAGGAAGAAAGGAATTCCAATTAAAGATGTTACGACTCCAATCGGCGTTTCAAATGGATAATTTACAAATCTACTTAAAACGTCACATAACGCTAGAAAAACGCCGCCAATAACGCCTGCACATGGTAAAATCCACTTATAATCTACTCCAATTATAAAGCGAGTAATGTGCGGAATAATTAAACCTACAAAACCTACTTTCCCCACTAAAGCAACTGCTGTTCCTGTTAAAAAGATTACTGATAAAATAGCCATTGCTTTAACTAGTTTTGTACGCTGCCCTAGGTTAATAGAAACTTCTTCTCCTAAAGAAAGAATCGTAATAGATTTTGATATTAACAGCGCTAAAACTATTCCAATTATCCCAAAGGGTATCGTGATTTTAATTATATTAGGATCAACTTGATCTAATTTTGCATTAAACCAAAAACTAACATTTTGAGAAATTTGGAAATATGAAGCCATCGCGGCCGATACACTACTTAAAAATGTTCCAATAACCGTTCCTATAATTGCCAACCTAACTGGTGATAAGCCATTTTGAAGGAGTGAACCAAAACCAAATACGATACCGGCTCCTAATGCAGAACCAATCATTGAACATACAACCATACCAATCGATGACATTCCCGGAAGAAAAATCATACAAAGTGTAATAACAAAAGCTGCCCCATCCGTCACACCCATAATAGAAGGGGATGCAAGATAGTTTCTTGTCATCCCCTGCATAAGTGCTCCTGATATGGCTAGAAATGCTCCAACTAAAAGAGCTGCAACTACCCTTGGTAAACGTGAAGTAATAATGATATTATGATTTACATCACTTGAATCAAAATGAAATAACGCGTTCCACACCGTTTCAGCATCAATACTTTTCGCCCCATACAAAATAGAAAGTATAACTGTAAATAAGATGAGTATGGGTGCTATACATAATATGGTTACTGGTACTGCATTTGTTTTCTGCA
Source organism: Bacillus cereus group sp. BfR-BA-01381 (assembly GCF_022663555.1). Lineage (NCBI taxonomy): Bacteria > Bacillati > Bacillota > Bacilli > Caryophanales > Bacillaceae > Bacillus > Bacillus cereus group sp. BfR-BA-01381. The sequence continues at coordinate 12,471 of NZ_JAKUFR010000052.1, read as the reverse complement.
TATTATTCAACGCACCTTACTTAAAATATTATTTAGATAAATTTTTCACTGCTTCTTTTAAGAATGCTGTTTTACTCCAAGCAGTACCACCTTGTGCCATTGGATCCACAACGTTTACAAATACTTTCTTTTCTTTCGCAGCATTCATACTTTGCCAAATTGGATTACTTTCAATTTCTTCTAGCACTTTCGGGTTTTTATTTTCAGTTGTTTCATATTGTAAGAAAATATAATCCGGGTTAAGTTCAGCAAGTTTTTCAAATGAAATCTTCTCTTGTGCTTTTACAGTTTTTAATTGTTCTGGAGCAGTTAGCCCAAGATCTTTATAAATTACAGGGTTGAAGTATACTCCTTCTGGATATAGGAATAATTCGTTTGCTCTTAGTCTAATAACAAGTACTTTTTTGTCTTTTAACTTATCTCCTAGTTTTGCTTTTGCTTTTTCAGCGTCCGCATTGTAATCTTTAATAATTTTTTCGGCTTTATCTTTTTTGCCAGTTAATTCTCCCATTAACTTTAAGTTATCTTCCCAATTTGTTGAAACATGTGATACCGGGAATGTAGGAGCTACTTTCGTAAATTTTTCAGCTGTTTCTGCTGGGAATTTCGTACTTGATGTAATAACATCTGGCTTTAATTGAAGTAATGTTTCGAAATTTGGTTCCATTTTCTCACCAACAGATTTTGCACCCTCTAAATCTTTCTCAAGATACTTCGGTAATTTACCACCAACAGTAATAGCACCTACTGGCTTAATACCAAGTACCGCAGCATCTTCCATTGACTCTAAACTAGCTGTCGCAATTTTATCTACTTTTGCTGGTACTGTATATTCTTTACCTAAATATGTAATTTTTCGTTTTTCGTCTTTTTTCGTCTCACTAGCCTTTGTCTGTTGTGTTTTTTCTCCTGAAGTTTTATCTGTACTATTACATGCTGCTAGCCCTACACTTAAAACTGTAACCATCCCTAATGTAAATAACTTCTTATTCATCTTTATACATCTCCTCTCGAATTTTCAAAACTATATTCTCAATAAAATTTAACTATATGAAACTTGTCTTACATATATTTCATTAGATTAACAATTCTATCCAGAACTCATTCTCGTTCACTTCCCCTAAGCTATAATTCTTTTATACCTCATCCATTGATAATTATTTTCATTGATAATGATTATCGTTACTAAGTATATATTTAATACGCAATTATTTCAAGAAAGATTTGAAAAATTTTAACAAACTGAATAAAAAAAGAAGTATCCGCCTAATGTTAGGGGGATACTTCTTTTTTTAGAAATTTATATGTAATTCAACTGGGCAATGGTCTGATCCCATTACTTCACTATTAATTTTCGCCTCTGTTATTTGGTCTTTCATTCTTTCAGAAACAACAAAATAATCTAAACGCCATCCAATATTTTTACCTTTGTAATCTTGCTCTTACATTTGTGAATACATACATACGCACTTTATTCAGGTTATACTAATTTCAGAGGTGATGTTCTTTGTACAATGAAGGAGTTACGTTAACAAATGAGCATTGGCAAGCGATTGTTCATAATGATTCTTCCTATGATAGCAAGTTCTTTTATGCTGTGAAATCAACCGGAATTTTTTGCAGGCCATCATGCAAATCAAGAATACCGAATAAAAACAATGTACGAATTTTTCATCATGCAGAGCAAGCATTAAGTGAAAATTTTCGCCCATGCAAACGTTGTAAACCAAATGGGCTCACTTTACCTAATGAAGAGTGGGTAGAACAAATTAAAGAGTATATCGAAAAACACTTTAATGAATTATTAACTCTCGACATACTTGCGGAAATGTGCCATGGTAGCTCATTTCATTTACAACGCACTTTCAAAAAAACGACAGGAATAAGTCCTATAGAATATATACAACAGTTCAGAATTGTTAAAGCGGCAGAACAACTATTACAAACAAATCAATCCATTAAAGAAATTAGTAATGCTGTTGGGATAGAAAACCCAGAATATTTCGCAACTTTATTTAAAAAGAAAACCGGATTTACGCCTACTGCATATCGAAAAAAGAATGAAATGAAAGAGGGTTACAATAATGAATTCCTACAAAAGTGATTATATATATTGGACGCTACTTACACATGAAAATTGGCAATTTCATATTGCTTCAACTGAAAATGGACTATGTTTCATTGGATCACAATATGAAACCTTTGAAGAATTAAATATATGGGCTAGAAAAAAACTGCCCCAACATATATTGATTCATAGTCCAGATTACTTACAAGTATATACAAAAGAAATTATCGAGTATTTAGAAAACAAGCGAGAAACTTTTGCATTCCCTATCGATGCATACGGAACTGAATTTCAATTATCTGTTTGGAATACAGTACGTGAAATTCCTTATGGGAAAACATATTCTTACACAGAAATTGCCGAAAGAATTCAAAAATCTAAAGCGGTGCGCGCCGTTGCTACTGCCATTGCTGCCAATCCTCTTCTCATAACGATTCCTTGTCATCGTGTTATTGGAAAGAATGGGAAACTAACTGGCTTTAGAGGGGGATTAGAAATGAAGAAAGAATTGCTTACATTAGAAAAGTCGCAGGTAGAATTCTTATGACAGCAGAATATAGTAACCCATTAACTTTAGCAGTGCCAACAGAATTTAGTTTCCAAGAAAATTTACGCTATCTATCACGTTCTAACAATGAATGTATGTTTCACATTGAAGACAACAAAATTTATAAAGTTATCTCTGTTCACGATGTAAATCCTTTAGTTGCAATTAGTATGAATACAGATGGGCATATTCAAATACGTTTTTTAGAAGAATTATATACATCTGAAGAATCGATACACGAAGCTGTAGCTAACTATGTGAAGGATTGGTTTGATTTAACTACTGATTTAACTCCCTTTTATACATTGGCTAAACATGATGTACTCCTTCAAAGACCAATTGAACAATATAATGGCCTTCGCACCTTAGGTATTCCAGACTTATTTGAAGCACTTTCCTGGGGAATTATCGGTCAACAAATTAACCTCACATATGCTTATACGCTAAAAAGAAGATTAGTCGAGACATTTGGAAGTTATGTAGAATGGAACGATAGAAAACATTGGATATTCCCTTCTCCTGAAACGATTACCAATTTACACGTAGAAGATCTCAAAAATTTAAAAATGACGACTCGAAAGTGTGAATATTTAATCGGTATTGCAAAGCTTATTACAGAAGGAAAACTATCAAAAGAATCTTTACTACAAACACAAGATGTAAAGATTGCTGAAAAACAATTAACTGCTATACATGGTGTAGGTCCGTGGACTGCCCACTATGTTTTAATGCGCTGTTTACGATTCCCTTCTGCTTTTCCAATTGACGATGTTGGTTTGCACAATGCAATTAAATATATAACAGGTTCCGAAAGTAAACCAACTAAACAGGAAATAAAAGATTTTGCGGCAAATTGGATCAACTGGGAGTCTTACGCAACTTTTTATTTGTGGCGAGTATTATACTAAAAAACCAAGTAGCGCATCCGCACTACTTGGTTCTTTTTTAAGCTTGTTCTTCGAATCGTCTTGCGATTTCCACAATAACTTGAACAGCTTTTTCCATAACATCTACCGAAACATACTCAAATTTACCGTGATAGTTTTCACCACCTGTGAAAATGTTTGGGGTTGGTAATCCCATATACGATAGTTGTGATCCATCTGTTCCACCGCGAATCGGATGAATATTTGGTTCGATATTTAAACTTTTCATTGCCTCATATGCAATATCAACAATTTCTCTCACTGGTTCGATTTTTTCAAGCATGTTATAGTATTGATCATTCATTTCTAAAACGACTGCATCTTGTCCATACTTCTCTTGCATTTGCTTCACAATATTTTCAACGTTATGTTTACGCGCTTCAAAATTTTCACGATCAAAATCTCGAATAATATAATACGCTTTACTTTGCTCAACATCACCATGTAAAGAAAGTAAATGATAGAATCCTTCATACCCCTCTGTATATTCTGGTGCCTCTTCTACTGGTAAATAGCTATTAAACTCCATCGCAAGTTTAGTTGCGTTACGCATTTTATTTTTCGCTGTTCCAGGATGTGTATTCGTTCCGTTAAACGTTAACTTAGCGCCTGCAGCATTAAAGCTTTCATACTCTAAACCACCTAATGGACCTCCATCCATCGTATAAGCACATGATGCACCAAACGCTTCTACATCAAAATGCGCTGGCCCACGACCGATTTCTTCATCCGGCGTAAATGCTACTCTTATTTTCCCATGTTTAATTTGCGGATTATGTATTAAATAGTTCATTGCAACCATAATTTCAGTCAAACCAGCTTTATCATCTGCTCCTAGAAGTGTCGTACCATCCGTTGTAATAATCGTATGTCCTTTATATGATGGTAATTCTGGAAACTGTTCTGGCGTTAACACAACATTTAACTCTTTATTTAACGTAATCGCATTGCCATCAAAATTTTCATGAATTTGTGGTTTTACGTTTTTCCCTGTAAAGTCTGTTGCCGTATCTAAATGTGCTAAAAAGCCGATGACTGGAACATCCTTATCCGTATTAGCAGGAAGTGTTGCCATTACATAACCGTTATCATCCATCGTCACTTCTGTTAACCCAATTTCTTTTAGCTCTTCCACTAATAACTTACCAAATTCAATTTGTCCAGGTGTTGTTGGCACTGTATGACTTTCTTCATTTGATTGCGTATCAATTTTTACATATCTCGTAAATCTTTCAATAAGTTCTTGTTTCAAACTCGTTCACTCCCTTTTATATTTCTTTCTCTATTATAATCCTTGAGACGAAATATTTTAACTTTTTTGACTGTGAATACATATATTTCATTTGTATTTTAGCTATTTTAAATACCGGTTGAAAAGTCGTAATATTTGTACATTAAAACTCTTACATGTAATATACATAATTATACAATATGGGAGGTTTTAAAGATGAGGCTAACTCTCTTTCGCTATTTTCTTTTTTTCTTAGGATTAATTTTTTTCGGCCTTGGAAATGCTCTTGCAGTAAAAGTTAAATTTCTCGGTTTACATCCTTGGGAAGTTTTAAACATGGCTCTCTACCAAAGGTTTGGATGGACCATTGGTACGTGGAGTGTCATATGTGGATTATGTCTCGTTCTCATTTCTTTACTAGTAGATCGAAAATATATAAATGTGGGAACATTTTTAAATGCACTACTTATCGGTCCGATTATGGACTTTTTCTTACAATCAAATATTCTTCCAAACGCTAGTGATTATTTATGGTTAAACTTACTCATTTTATTTTCTGGCATTGCCATTACAGGTATTGGGGGAGGTATGTATGTTGCGGCTGGAATCGGCGCTGGACCTCGTGATGGATTCATGCTTACTATTTCCGACAAAACCGGTCTATCTATTAGCCGTGCTAGAATCATAGTAGAATGTATTGTACTAGTTATTGGATTTATGCTAGGGGGGCCTGTTTTTATCGTAACTTTTCTGTATACCTTTATTCAAAGTCCAATCTTTCAGCAATCATTTAAGGTATTTCAAACACTTCTACATACTCTACATAACAAAAAAAAAATTAGTGAACATATTTAAAGTACAGTTTAATACAAGTAAATTCACCCTATTTACGATTCTCACCGCAAATAGGGTGTTTCTTTTTTATTCCATAATTTAAGAAGATATACTAATCATTCACAATAAAAGTATATACATCGTCATAAATACAGCCATTTACTTTAATCACATACTTCCCTGGTTTACTAAAACGAATTGTGTATTTGTTTAGCTGAATTGCTTCTTTATCTCCAGAAAGAACATCAATGCTTCTGCCACTTAATACATATAATTCATTTAGATTCATCGATACATCAATTGCATTGAAATTCTCCTCTTTCACTTGCTGTACTTCCGCAGCGCTTACACTTGGTTCTAAAAACAGTAGTCCACTTAATCCAATCGTCCCCGCTAAAGCAACTCCCGCAAACTTTTTAATTTGTTTCATTACAATGACCTCCTTATAGATTTTGCGTAAAGGTGATGTCCCCCCTTACACCACAAAGCCTATATGTAATGAAATAAAAAGTAAACGAGGACAGTAAGACAAAATTCTACATCTTTTTCTCCTATTGAATATAAATTCAACGTTTGGAGTTTTGTCACATTTAAAATTGTTTACTTAAACCAACTTTCAATTATATTATTCAGAAACTGAATAATTACTTATTGATTTAACATTCTAAAAATAGTTGATAAAAATACTTTCTATTCAAATAAGAAGATTTTGCTATAAAAGTAACTTTTACAATAAAGCCCATACAACCAATTTTATTCTGCTTTCCATAATCTCTCTACATTCATTAATTGTTCCTCTTTAAACTCCATCTTATATATATCTGGTTTTGACGTATTCATTAAAAATTCAAACCCGTATTGCTTATCAAAATAATTCATCATGAGTGTCATGACAAGGCCATGTGTACCAATTACAATTTTTTGTCCTTGAAAATCCATTAAGATTTCTTTTAATACTTTCACTACCCTTCTTTGGCAATCCGCATATGACTCTCCTTCCGTTCGTGCAAAATCCGCTTCAGAGAACATCTTCTTTACAAGTGGATACACCTCTTTATCTGATATAACTTGATCGCCACTGGAAAACATACACTCTTTAAGATTTTCATATATTAATATTTCTTTTTCATAGAAATCGGCTGTTTTTTCTATCGTTAATACAGCTCTCTTATATGGACTTGAAATGAAAGTATCGATTCCCTCTGTTTTTAATATATTTGTTACTCTATGAGCGTCTAAACTTCCCTTTTCAGTTAAACCACGTGTTCTTTCACCCTCTTCTAATTTTGGTGATTCACCATGTCTAACCATATAGATATATGTACTCATACTTCCTCCTTGAAAATATTCATTCGTTTTTTATAAATTTTGTTGTTTTGTTCGTGTAATCCATTCTCCTACTAAACTCTCGAACAATTCAGGTTGTTCAATTTGTAAATTATGCCCTGCCATATCTAACACCGCTAATGTCGCTCTTGGATAATCATCAATAATTTCTATAATATCTTGATAACCTACGGATATATCTTGCCTTCCAGCTAGTAAAAGAACAGGTTTCTCATATTTCATATGATAAAAATTCATAGTAAGAGAGTAATTTTTTTGCAACCTTTCAATAAACTCATAATTAGCAACATCTAACCCTGGTCTAATTTCTTCTTGAAATCGCTTATATGTATATTCGTTTGCTACTACTGCTAACTCACAAAATGCCTCTCTTTCCGTAGAAGTGAGCTTATTTAAAAAGTCCTCATCTTGTAAAATTACCTGTTTATCTGGAAGAGTCCTTTTTTCTGGATCCGCTACTACAACAGGACAGACTAATAGTAATCCATTAACTCTTTCAAACAGCTTTGTGAGTATACCTCTAGCTAAATATCCGCCATAGGACTCCCCTACTAATAAAAAGTTTTTGGCTGGAATAATTTTTTCAATACATGCAATTAACAGTTCTAACATATGATCTGAACTATTTATCCAATCTGGAGCATTCGATTTCCCCATGCCAGGTAAATCAATATATATTCTTTGGTAACCTTTATATTTTTCGAATACTGATTCCATGCACCTCTGCATTAACCTATGATCAGGTGCACAGCCATGTATAATAATGACTGGTTTTCCTTCACCAATAATTTCATAATATATTTCTGCATCCTTAATCCGGCATATCATAAAAAAGTCCCCCTAGTGTTCTATTCATCTTTTCAGGCACCCCTCTCAAACCCATAGGAATACACGTTCTTATTTTATAACTTTTCAGAATATAATTTCAAATTTTATTTTTCGAATTTCAAATAAAAAAGCCTTCCATGAGTGTATCCCCTCAAAAGAAAGCTCTCTTACATATATTCCCTCCTACTTGAACTTCAAGCATAATTACACATTATTCTTCTAATTTCATCAACACAATTCTCCAGCCATCTGGATCCTCTATCGTTATCCCCTTATCTTTCCAATATGGGTTCTCTGGTTCGACTTCATCATATCCCAATACATGCAACCTTTTACTCACCTTTTTCATTTCACTATCTTCATGCATATAAAATACGAGTAAATTATCTTTTGTCGGAGCTGGACATGGGCTCCCATCTATATGTCTTGTAAATTCTAAATGATACTCTTCATCTGGGAGTCCAAACATGACCCCATCATATCCTTTATGATTGTAGAATTCACCTATACGTTTTAAGCCCAATCCTTTTTCATAGAATTCTATCACCTTTTCAAATTGATCAGTTGGACGTGCTATTCGAAACTTTACCCAGTTCTTCATGCTCTTCCTCCTATACTAGAGATTTCATACATGCTTACGTATTATTGTATATACGCAACATCTTTTTGAAATCCCTCATTCGTATGAGAATAGATACATACAAAAGTTTAGTTTATACTTTATAACATTCAATTTTATATAAAATTGAATGTTATACCCTTATGCAATTATACATATTCACTTGCGAACCACTAAAAAACCTTTAAAATTCAAAGGATGACTAAATATACAATTTCCATTTAAAATCTTAATGTAATACATACTATCAAACGCCATGTTTTTTTAATTTTAAGAAGTATTAAACTCTTCATCACTTTCCTTATACGCATGATTTTTATAAGGAAATCTGATACAATTCTTAAATAATATTATTATGTATAGATATTACGAATATAGTGCATAATTAAAGAAGGTGATTTTATTGAAATTAAATAAAAATTTACAACTATGTATATTAATTGCGACATTAATATGCTATTCAATCTATTTTATGTTTTTCTATCTGTTCCCTACTCATTTTTCAAATTCAGATGTACGCTTCGCTTCACTTATTGTTGAAGCTATTACATTTGTATCACTCATTTACTCTATATATTCTAAAAAAGTCAGTTCAAATCCGTTTTGGATATGTATCACAATAGCAATTGGTAGTTTTCTATTAGGAAAAATAGTATATACATATCAAGATAGCTTCTTCGAAATTCCAATACATCGTTTTACAATTTCTGATGTATTTTACATGTTTTTTCTACTCTTTTGTCTTATCGCTTTCTGCTATAAAATCTTAAAAGAATGCGATAAATGGGAAAAAGCGTTCTTTATTTGTGATATATGCATAGTACTTACTTCCATATTCACATTGGAGTGGTATTTATTTAATCAACCAAATTTAAATATATTCTCTCTTTCACTAGGAGATGTTTTCCTTTCATTTCTATATCCAATTGCAGATTTATTATTTCTTCTACTAGGTGTTAGTCTCTTTTTCCGTCCAACAATTTTTAATTCCAAACGGAAAATTTATATCTTTATTTTTGTATTAATAAGTTCTGCAACTTTTAACTATATTTATTTTTACCTAAATAATCATTTATCAACTGAAACGATAACATTATTACGTCTTTTATATAGAATACCTATATTACTTATTGCAATAGCTGGATCTATTTCAGAAGATCATAATAGCCATAAAAATTATTTCATTGTTAACCCTATAATAGGAAAGAAGGCTTTAGTTGTATTTCCTTATCTTGCCGTTGCAATACTAATCGGGTTTACGTTAAAAGAACAAACAGCATCTTCCACTCTCATTACGGGAAATTGTATTACTTTTATTTTCGTACTCATTCGTCATTCTATTGTACGTATGCAAAACAATTCCCTAACCAAACGTTTACAAGTATTTAATGCCCAATTAGAAGAAAAAGTTACATTACGGACTTCAGATTTAGTTCATAAATCAGAGGCTCTATCTCAAAAGCAACAAAAATTCAAATCATTATATGAATATCACCCTGATCCTATTTTTACAATTGATTTAAATGGTGTATTCTTAAATGTAAATAAAGCTGGAAGTATACTACTTGGAGCACCAACGAACGAGTTACTTGGTGAAACATGTTTTTCAATTATTTTAGATGAAGATAAACATAAACTAGCATCTGCATTAGAAAAAGTGAAACAACAAGAATCGGCATCCTTACAACTTAGTTCTCAATATAAAGATGGCTTTACTTATTTTTTATACGTTACTATCGTCCCTATTATGATAGACGGACAAATTTCAGGAAGCTATATTATGGTGAAAGATATTACTGCACTAAAAAAACAGCAAGAAGAAATAAAATATTTAGCATTCCATGATACTGTAACGAAAATTGGGAACCGTGCCTTTTTCCATAAGAAATTAAAAAGAATTATAAAAAATGCTAAAACGACAGAAAGCGAGTTTGCATTATTATATTTGGACTTAGATCGCTTTAAAGCAATTAATGATACACTTGGACATTCGGCAGGGGATCACATATTAGAAAAAGTAGCGGAGCGATTCCAATCATGTCTTCCATCACATACTCATCTATCAAGAATCGGTGGCGATGAATTTACAATCTTAATTGAAAACTATACTGACGAAGATTCCTTATTCGAGTTATGTAATCAATTATTTGAAAGTATGGAAAAACCGTTTGTCATATATGAGCATACATTAACTTTATCACTTAGTATCGGGATCGCTATTTATCCACATTCTGGAATCGATATCACTACACTATTAAAAAACGCTAATGTTGCAATGTATGATGCAAAGGCAAAAGAGCTTAATTCTGTCTCTATTTATGACGATGTAATCGCTAAAAAAATTGAAAGACGATTACGATTAGAAAAAGATTTACCAAACGCAATACAAAATGAAGAATTGTTCCTTTTGTATCAACCTCAAGTTGATAGTGAATCTAATAAAATTATTGGTGCAGAAGCTTTAATTAGGTGGAATCATCCTGAATTAGGTATTATTTCTCCATACGAATTTATTCCGATTGCAGAAGAAACACTACAAATTATTCCAATAGGAAAGTGGACATTGAAGCAAGCCTGTGAGCAAATGAAACGTTGGCACGCACTCGGATATTCACATTTAAAAATAGGTGTAAACTTATCTGCTAAAGAATTTGAACAAGAAGATTTTGTAAAATCTATTTCTGCAACATTAGCAAATACAGGCTTAGCAGCAAGTTCTCTCGATCTTGAATTAACAGAGCGAATTGCAATGATGGATGAGCGAGAAACATTAATAAAACTACGTACACTAAAAAGTTTAGGGATTCATATTTCAATCGATGACTTTGGTACAGGCTATTCTTCGCTAGCTTACTTACCTTTATATCCAATCGATACGTTAAAAATCCCACGAGAATTTATTACAATGTCTGAAACATGTGACGATGGAATGGAAATTATTAAAACAATCATCACATTAGCAAATACATTAGGAATGTCAGTTATCGCGGAAGGTGTAGAAACGAAAGAACACGTGAGTTTCCTTCAAAAAAATAATTGTCAATTTATTCAAGGCTACTACTACAGCAAGCCTATTCATGCTGATTCATTTTCTACTCTTCTCAAAAAAGGTGTTCATTCTCTGTAGCGTAAATACATACAAGAAAAGGAAAGAAGAGACGGACTCTTCTTTCCTTTTTTGTACTTTGCAACTTTTCATTTCCTTCACATATCATTTATGTAAGTAGTTACTAATATATTTATGATAACAGACTTGAATTGGAGGGAATTACATGCACCACGACAATCCAAATGATAAACTTTACAAAAACATTCCTCTATCCCTCTTCTCAATAAAAAACGAGCTAAAACAAAAATGTATCAACGTAAATAACTTCCTTTCTCCCCTTTCGAACGAAGAAGAAGTATTCGTACACACAATTAAAGAAAGAACAAAATTATTGAATCAAAATAATGTTACAAGAACTCGTGCTTACTATCAATTTTACAAAAAATATCCTGAAATACATTGGGCATTGCTTGGACATATGGTATCGCGGAACGGCGGTTGGAACATGACAGATTTAAAGGGGGATTTATATACGAAATTGTTATCTGAGAAAGATCAATTTACTTTCTTTTCTTTTTTAGAACGGGGTAATTGGCTTATCTTTCAAGATGTGTATCCACAATTTTTATTATATGAACAGAGTGTTAAAAAAAACAAAAATCTTTTTCATCTCCTCCCTCACCTCAATGTATCAACATTCATGGAAACAATGTGGAACTTCTTTTGGAAAACTGGAAACAAACAAATATTAACGATTGCGACTATTATTAATGAACAAAACTACTTAGAAAAAAGAGTGATTCAAAATAAATACTTCAAAAAAAATGTACTAAATAGTATTGGATTTAAACTTTTTGATTTCTTTCAATTTAATCATATTCTCTTCCCTTTCTCTGAAGAAAATACTGGACAAAAAACAATATTAATTGGTGATACAATGAAACATTTCACTTCCTTACACGAACGAATTTTGCTCGGAAAACGATTATATACATTATTGTTTCATGATGAACACGTTTTAG
>NZ_JAKUFR010000051.1:0-36404 GCF_022663555.1 Bacillus cereus group sp. BfR-BA-01381 | reverse complement strand
TTAATATGCATAAAAAAGCGCTATATAAAAGAAAACCAATTGTACCCGATTCAGACAAAATTTCTAAAAATGTATTGTGCACATATAATTTTTCATTAAATTGAAACTCATAATAATTCGAAAAATTAAACGCACCAATTCCGATATATGGATTGGATACATAATATTTAAAAGCAGCTTCCCATAATGTAAATCTTCCACTTCCATTATCATGCGAAAAATCAGAAATTCGTTTATTCAATATGTCATCCAATTGGCCACCCATTACACTATTCGATAAACTGAAGATTACTACACCAAACAATAGTAAACACATTATTATTTTTATTTTTTTTGCAAAACTAGATGTACATACATATACAAAAACGACGAGCACAAGTGCTAATATCCCGCCCCTTGAGAAAGTTAATAAACTTGTCGTCACACATAAAATCAATCCTAAAATGTTCGTTATATTATGTAGGTTTGTCATATAATACATAAAAAATATTGTATTATAAAAAATAAAAATGTTAGGATCATCTAGCAAACCAATTAACCTTGGGTATCCTCTATCAACTAATAGTCCGGCAAAAATTTCTCTTTCTTCTCCACCGTACAATCCAAAGTGCTGTAAGCCGACTATATACAGTATTAGACTTACAATATTAAATATAATTCCTACATAGACAATAGATGATTCAAGTGTTGCTATTTCAACATTTCCTACTAAATTTCTCATTATAAAATAACACCCTAAAACAAGTAACACACCAAAAATCATACGAATACTAGCATGTAAATATATAGAAAGAATTCCACTGAAACAATAAATGAAATAAAATAGTAAAAATACAACTTCATGAAAATATAGCTTTTGAATATGAAAGTTTTTAACTGTTAAACAAAAATATATCACTAAAAAAATCATATATATCTTCAGCGAAAATCCAATATATATATTGTATTTACTTAACATGACAAATAATATTAAGAGCATAATCCATTTCATCGATATTTTCATATTATTTTCCATAGGCTATATCCCCTGTTTCGTAATATAATCCTTTTTACGTGTTTTTGTTATAAACGAGAGAAGAAGTTTTTTCAGCTCATAGTCATATAGGAATATACCCACTACTACGATTAACATATTAAGAACGAGCGCAATGAAATGATATGTATGCAATATATATTGCACCCCAATAAAAGTTACGCCAAAATAAATTGTATAAGGTATGACAATTTGAAATACAATTTTCCCCTTCACTACACTTACCGCTATATACCCAACTAAGGCCACAATTTCAAATAAAACCATAGCATAAGCCGCTCCTATCACTCCACCAATACTACTAAAGCTATAAAGCATAATCCCACCTATCACTAATGCTATACATTGCACAACCGTTCTTTTATTTTGACGTCCACTCGTTGTTAAACCATCAGCTATAGCAATATTTAAACTTTGCAGTGCAATGAGAAATGATAATATTTGGAGTGGCTCTACTGCATTTTTCCATTCCTCATGAAAAAATATAGAAATAAAGTAAGGTGCTAAATGATATAAACCTAGCGTCATACATATTCCCACGATCGCCATTAATTTTATTTGAAGTAAGTTTAATTTCGTATGCTCTTCTAATTTATTCTGATTATAATGTTTAAAGAGCACTGGGAAAAATGCACCTGCAATCACTCCTGGCACTTGATATAAAGCCGCTGGCATCCGGTACGCCACTGCAAAAACACCGACCATACTTAATGGCAATGTATAGTTGAGCAAGATAGGCGCTAATTGCGGGGTACTCATTATTAAAAAACCACTAATAATAAAAGGAGTTAATTGCCAAAATAACGCTTTATGAATTACAACCTTCATATTCATTTTCGTCTTTTTTCTCATGATATATATACTGAACAAACCACCGATCATATACCCAAAAGCATATAAACGAGCTGTTACATACACCGGTAACTCTCCGAAAATACAAAAACATGTAATTATGATAACAACTGACGCTGATACAACTTTAATAAGTGCTATATACTTCATACGTTCCGTCAGTTGAAAATAGGCAATGCCTATGTTTTGACATGTTAATCCTATTAACATGAAAAACATTACGCTTATCATCATATAAATCAAATTTTTATCCGCATACATATAATGAATAGCAATATAGCCAATTATAGAAATAAAAATAAGTAGAATCATCCTTACCTTTATATACGACGATAAAATCATCTCTAAGTCTATTCCATCTTTTGCCCCTTCTCGAAGAAACGTATTCGTAAGTCCTAAATCTGTAAAAAATAACATAACAAACGCCACTGCTATAGCAACACTAAACATCCCATAATTTTGTGCATTAAAAAAATTTGCTAAAGCAATTAAACTCACAGCCTGAAGAAGATTAGCTAAAATCGTGCTATAAAATAGATGGATAATATTATTTAAAATCGATCTACCCATACCTGTTCTCCTTTGCAAGCAACCTACTTAAGTATATTTATCTTGCACCATTACCATTCAATACGATTAAAACAGTTTTACATAAAATATGAATGTCCATCTTAATCGTTTTCATTTCAATATACTCCATGTCCCATTTCAACTTTTCTTTTGGATCAAGATCATACCCGCCATTTATTTGTGCCCATCCTGTTAACCCTGGCTTCACAATTAAACGTTCCTTGAATTCCGGAATATAGGCATCAAATTGTTTATAAAAATACTCTCTCTCTGGCCTAGGTCCAACAAAAGACATATCGCCTTTTAAAATATTGAAAAGTTGCGGCAATTCATCAATTCTCGTTTTTCTTATAAATGATCCAACTTTAGTAATTCTTGGATCATTTTCATCTGCCCATTGCGGTCCATTTATTTCAGCATCTTTTACCATCGACCTTAATTTAAATACATTAAATTTCTTTCCATTCATCCCTAAACGTTCTTGAAAATAAATTGGAGCTCCTGCTGTTTCGAAAGCAATTATAATACAAAAAAACAACATAGTTGGCAGCGTTACTAGTAACAATATGAGTGAAAATATAATATCAAACAAGCGCTTTATACTTCGATTCAAAATACTGGTCTTTTCTTGGGCCGGAATCGTATACAACTTGGCTTGATTTGTTTCACGAATCATAGATCGTTACCCCCACATTCAAGAATATAAAACTATACCTATTAATTCACATTCTTTCTTCTTTATATTTGCTATCACTTTTTGCACAGTATGTAGGGAATCCTTTCTCCTTTTAACCGCTAAGACCACTCCATCGCATTTCCCTGCAATCATGTGCGTAGCAGGAAGCTCAAATACTTCAGAGGAATACAAGAAAATGTAATCAAAATCTTCCTTCCATTTTGCAATTACATAATCAAATTCATCTGTAGCAACTAAAGGTGTACCAGTGTGTACTGTTTTTTTTGCAGGAATACAATATAAGTATTTAGATAAGTTACTAGAGAAAGTTTCATAACTACAGGAGGGATCGCTTATTATATCATTCACTGTTTTCGTATGGTTGCTTTGTAATAGTAGATGTAGCTTAGGATCGGAAAAATTCACATCGATAAGTAACACCTTTTTTTTCATTTCTGCAAACACTAGCCCTATATTGACTATAAGCGAGGCAACAACACCTCTATCCTTCGTTGAACTAATTGTGAACACTTGTTTCCCCGATTTTTTCAACTCGTGATACAGCGTATAAAACTGCTCTTTCATTAAAGCATTATGCGGATCAAATGGAAGCTGTTTCTTTGTCTTAAACATCGACATGTTCACCTCGATATATAGATGATTGCGTATCAACTTCTGTAGATTTCTTTTTTCTTTTCGGTTTCATATTTATGTAGCAAATAACAGGGATTGTTGTTATTTTCTCCAAATCTTGTTCCACGTATATACGCTCATCAAAATAATCTCGAAATATAGCTAAACCTATCCCAACAAAAAAACTAACAAGTAAAGAGATAGGGATAATAAGTTGAAATTTCGGAAACAACTTTTCTGCATTTTCCTGTAACTCAGGGTCAGTTAATATTTTTACTCCCTGTACATTCGTATACTGTTGAAAACTTTTTTGAGATTGTTCTGCCAGTGACTTTACGATTTCTTTTACAATTTTAGAATCCGAATCTTTTACTGTAACAGTAACAATTTGTGAATTGTCCATATTCACTACTGAAATCTTTTGAGCTAATTCATAACTTGATTGCTCTAATTTCAAAGTTTTTTTGACGGTTGAAATAATAAGTGGACTTTTTAAAATATCAACATACGAAGTTACGAGCTGCTTATTTTCCTGTGTTTTATTTGTTGAATTTTCCTTATTAAACTCATCTAGATTCCCAACAAGAATTTGTGTTGAATATTGATATGAAGGCTTTAATACGTACATAGAGATAAGAATTAGAGAAACAGTTAAACAGCACATCGTCAAAAAAATTGTTACTATCCTTCTTTTCAATAACTGTTGAAAATCCTTCATACTAATTTCTTGCTTCAATTATTTCACCGCCTTTGTCTGATTCATATTCTGCACATCATTCTTTACAGATAACCCTTTCTTCTTTCTATTCGCTTGCTTTGTTACATACTTTCCGACTCTGAATGCAAATTTTTCTACAGATATATACGAAAGCATTGCAAGTATAAATGAAAAAACGAGTGAGAAAATTAAAATGATAGGCAACGGTAATATTTCATGGAGCATGTATATAAGGGAAAATAACGATATGATATGGTATAAATAAAGACTGTAAGAAATCTTCCCCAAATATAACAAGTATTTATTACGCAGCAACGACGACAAAGTTGATACTGATAAACTTAATATGACAAATAAACATGCACTTATCGCTACTACGTAGTCTCGCAATATAAAATTATTGAGCACTTTAATTTCTCCGATAAGCCCTTCATACATATAAAGTAAAATCGCTAATAAAAACCATGCAATTTTCTCATTTTTAGTACGATTACTATAAAAAACTATTACATTATTTTTATACTTCGCAACTAGTGCCCCTAGTAAAAACAGTACTGTGTAATGCAGGGTTAATGCATAGCTTGTTAATGTTAAACTTGAGTGAAATAATAATAGAATCCCGACAGAACATATACTAAAACTAAACAATATCAATAACGAATCTCTCAACGTTTTTCGTAAACAAACCATCAAAACTAGCGGGAAAATTATTGATATTCGCATTTCATGAACAAGTGACCAAATTACGCCGTTATATGCATCTGTATTATATTTCCCAACCAATAATATATGCTGCACGATTAGGCTTAAAGAACTTTCAATCGTCCATGAGCGATTAAACCATTCACTTAAATGAGAAATTCCATATTCACTCATTGTAGTTTGGCATAAAATAGCTATAAGTATTGCTACGATATATGGAATATAGATTCTGCATATACGCTTTAAAAGGAAGGACCCATAACTATCGTAGTTGTTTTGAATGGATCTATACAAAACAAATCCACTCAAAACAAAAAAGATAATAACAGATTCGTTACCACTACTAAAAATTAGACGAGCAGGTGTTTCTTTTAATAGATACATAACAAATGGTTTATTATCTTCATAACTGTAATTTTGAAATACTGAAAAAATCATTAAATGATGACCAATCATTACTACCAATGAGGAAATTCCTCGAATTGAATCCAGTTCTTCATACCTATCCATCGTTTTATATCAACTCCTAATGAAATGATAATAATCATTTCAAAGCGAAACCATTATTCATATTCCTCTCCTTTCTTTTCATTCCAATTTTTCATATTAAAATGATTTATAGCGTAATTTTGAATGTATTGTAACATTTTTTGTAATATTATGAATAGAAAATCTCTTAAATTGGTATATACCAATTTCAACCTCGAAAAATGAAAAAAATTGGTAGAAAAACACTATGAAAATATCTTGTATATTTACAAAAATTAAAGAGGGAAATATAGTTATTTCAATATAAAACAAAAAAGATAGCCTTTATCGGCTATCTTTTTTTACCTTATTTAGTTGCTAGAGCCACTATATGCGACATGTCGTTTCTCAATTCGTTCCTCAATTTCTTTCATATTTTCTTTATTATTTAATAGTGATTGTTTATTTTCAATTAATAATTGTTTAAAAGATTTTCTCACTTTTTTTCTCATTTTCATTGTCCTCCTTGGGGGATGGTTTATATAAAGAATTATCTGGGTGTTCTTATAATAATTGATTGTTGTGAATTCCATTTGAACTTCACATGAAAATTCTGTTTATTTTCTGACAACTTTGTGAACACGAAAAAGAGATCTACGTAAAACAGTTTTGTAGTTGCTTCATTTTATTACATAAATCGCCATTTACGTCATCTTATATCAATTTACCTTGTCGAAATATTTATATATTTCAAGCTACATTCCATATACTTTCATCTACTAAAATTCTTTTTTTCAAAATAAAAAAGAAGGTGTCACCTAGTCAAGCTTCGACTCATGCAACATCCTTCTTTTCAAACTATTTACAACATATTGATTAATATTTCAGGTCTTCCCCAATTCATTTCTTCACAAACGAATCGTAGTTTTTCTTCATCTATTGTGTGTAATCCTTCTTCTAGCGAACATGAAATAGGAACTTCACAATGAATTTGCGCTAATTGTAATGAAATATTTAAATTCTCTAAATCACTTTCAATCTTCGTACGTTGCGCTTTCGTTAAAGATGCCACATTTTCTAGTACAGTTGCTACTGTACCATGCTCTTGAATCAGTTTATACGCTGTTTTTTCACCAATACCTTTTACACCTGGGTAATTATCGCTCGTATCTCCCATGAAAGCTTTTGCATGCACGATTTGCCACGGTTCCACACCTTTTTCTTCCATAATTTTCTCTGGTGTGTAATACTCGTAATTTCCAATTCCTTTGCGCAGAAGCATAACTGTAACGCTCTTATCAACAAGCTGCAGTAAGTCCGTATCACCTGTTAAAATGTAAACTTCAGCTTCATTACAATATTGTTTTGCAAGCGTACCAATACAATCATCCGCTTCATACCCTTTCATTCCAATAACTGGAATGGACAATTTCGCAGTCATTTCTTGTACTAAATCAAATTGCGGAATTAATTCTTCAGGTGGTGCTGCACGATTCGCTTTATAATTTGAGAACGATTCTGTTCTAAATGTTGTACTTCCCATATCCCAGCATGTTACGATATGTGTCGGTTCAATTGCTTGCATTGCTGTTAATAAATGTTTCATATAACCATGAATCCCGTTTGTAGGGGTACCATCTTGTCGTTTCATAAATTGTCCATAGACACTTGTTGCATAAAAAGCACGAAATAATAGTGCCATACCATCAACTAATAATACTTTTTTCATAATTCCTCTCCTACCAAAAAAATAATAACCCCACGTCATCACGTAAGGTTATATAAATAGATTACCATTCTACGTTTTTCAACTTTGTCTATTATACATTGTTTTTGTATATTTAGCATCATTTACACATTAAGACGTTCTACTACAACAAGTATGAAGAATTCCTGAATACGTATTTTTCCCAGTCGAAACAACTACAGCTTTTGCATTTCCACCAACAATATACGTCCCTTTGAAACATACGTTTTCAAGTTCAAGTGGATTATAGTCTTTCATTCGTTTTAAAGGAATAAATCGTTTGCGCTCAAGATGATAGCAACTTTCAAATTTCTCAATACTTGCATCGTTTCCTGTTAGCACAGATTCATTTACTAATAAATCATTCGCGTAAATGATACGTACATCTGCTGGTACTGTATCACCTTCTGAAAGGAAAATCATATCTCCTGGAACAAGCTCTTGTACTGGCAAATCCATCATTTTCAATTCACCGTTTAAACCTGTTACACTAGAACATTCTACTCGAGACACAGTAATCTTCTCACATTGTAATCCATCTCTCACATGTTGTTTTGAAAAACCTGGGATCATTCCACTTAGCTTCATCATCACTTCCGCAATACGAGCTCTTTTTGAAGTTAATTCATTTCGGCCGTATACTTGAATACGTTTTTGTGCCTCTTTCATAGACAATCCATCTCTTGTTGTTTTAAAATACGCAAATACAGATTTTACATCTCTCGTTGCAATTTCAATTAATAAATCTTTATTTTTTTGAAGCATCGTTTGTTCTTTCATTGATTTTTTGCTTAATTTATATGACGTGTTACCCACAGTTTTGTTTGCATATAACATATTATCGTCTCCTCCTTTACAACGTAGGAAGAAACGCTTTGTTTCTCAATTTATCCACTTTACGGTGAAAGTGTCTAGCGCCTAAACATACATATAAACGCTACATGATGATAAATATAGAGGGAGGAACAAGTCGTTTCCTGCCTACATCATATATTTTTGATTTGAAGTATATGGGTAACGGAACCGAGTCAGAATTTGACATGCTCCTCACCTCCTCGTTTTATTTTATAGTTTATACTATGAATTTACTCATAGCTTGGTAACAAAAAGACCCTTACTCCGAAAAGAGTAAAGGCCATGACATACACAAATAAACGATTCCTAATACAATTAGAAATCTACGGACCTCTCCCTCGCCGAGTTTTAGCACTGTATAGCATAGGTACATTACCAGCTACATTAAGAAAAACCTTAATTCGATCATTCCTGTTGACCCATTGGCGTCTCTCGACATTTTTGGGCAGTAGCATTTCTCTATACAGGAGCCTCACCTAACAGAGACTTATTTTTATTACATAGAAAATGTTACTCTTATTTAAAATAGATGTCAACAGTAGCCTACATTTTTTTCAAAAGGTATAACAAACTAACCTAGATATAATAAAAACTTTACGTTTAAACGTAAAGTTTTTAATAAGTTATACAACCAGCAATTACAATCCCAATTGAAAGCGATAAAAACATAAGAAAAAGACCGACCGCTTGATTATCTTCTTCAAGACTTTTATTTATATTAAAGCTTGGTGTAAGCCACTCAGCCAAATAAAAGACGATAATTTGAGCTAAAATCCCAACCGCTCCCCACGAAACCATATCAAGAAGTGAAATAGAATTAGCTGCTGTTGAATATAAAACAATAGCTAACCCAAGTAATCGCCCTCCAAGTACATAGCTTACCGCCTTATTCCCTTGGGCCATTAACTTAAATTCTTTTACTTTCGTTGTCACTTCCATTAGGAAAAGACCAATGCATAAAAGACCAAGTGTTACTGCTAAATATAATAAAAAATTAATCATATACTTCCTCCTTTTTTATACCTACCGGTAAATAGTACGATTCATTCCCCGTAATTTTTTCACCAGCACGAATACCAATACTACTCGCTTTTCCAGCAATTAAAAATGAACCAAACACATACGACAATTTCTCCATCCCTTTTTCTGTTTCCAACGATACGACTGGAAGTTCTGTATACTTTTGAAATATCGGCAGCGACGCTTTATACGTTTGGTATGTATTTTGAAGCATAATATTTTCGTCCTTATCGCGAATCGTAATTGTATCTCCTTCTCTACCAAATGAAGGTTTTTGAACGAAAGAACCTTTTCTTAAAAATAAATCTGGTTCTAAATATGTAGGTAGCATATATTCTTTAATCCACCGTTGTTCCTCATTTGTATAAAAGGCCTCTTCTTCTGCTAGCCCCCAAATAAGACACTGAACTGATTTTGGCTGAAGTAAAAATGCTGACAAAGGATTGATGATAAAAAGCTTTCCGGCTTTTACAAGTTGCAACAACTCCACACCTACCAAATCTCCTGTTTCAGGATCTTGATCCTCAATTAAATCTTCTATCGGATATGTTTGGCGGTATAAAACATCAATTTGCACTCCATCCCTATCCACTAAAGCATCTTTTGTAATTCTAAGTTCTGACATTGGCACTACTTTATTTTCAACATGGCATAGCTGACTCAAATACATAGTCGTATTCCAATCCTCAATATGTTCATGATGTGCTGTAAAAACAACATTTGGATTGTCTATTTCCTTTGTCGCTTCTAGTACGGCTTTTGTAACACCAGAAGATAGTAATCGTTCTTGATCCGAGTTCGGATCATCATAGCCTAGTTTCTCGCAAACTTTTCCATTTATTTGAAAACATTCCATAATAAACGTTGGCGTATCACTATTAAATTCGAGCATTTTCATTTTGTTTTCACCTGTTAAAACGAAATCAAACCGTGAAATAATAGATTCAGGATATAATCCTTTCATTCTAATGAATGATAAGCTCGCAGGAGGAAATCCGAGTTCAAGAAGCTGTTCGTCACTTAAATTCCGCAAAAGTCTAGCAGTCTTAAAAAATATTTTTCCCATTCGTTCAGTTGCTAACTGTAATTGTTTCATAGTCTCATTTGTTATAGAGAAAACATGAAACAAACTATACTCACATTCATATAAATCCGACCAGAAATCCGGATATTTTGAATAAAACTCTTTTCGATCCCTTATGTACTGCGACATATGTTAGCCCCCAAATCCTCCCTTTGAACCACTTCCAATCCCACCTTTAAATTCCGCAGACGATTGATACGATTTAAACGCCGATGAATTTTTAAAATTGGATTTATTTTGATAGTATGTTCCGCCATAGAAATAATGCCCACGATATCCTGAACTACTATCATCACACTGCCATACCCCAAGTTCATCATCCCAATCCCAATCTGAACAACTATTATCATTCGGTTTTGGGGGTAAATCTTGTGCGCAGCCAAATAAGGTGCCGGTCATTAAAGACGTTACGACACCACCTACTAGCCATTTCGTTTTTGTCACCTTCGCACTCCCCTTTTTAAATTCTATTCCTATTATATAGGATGTCATGATAAAGTAGAAGAAAAAGGAAGAAGAGGGATAAAATGCGCTTAGAATATCGACTTAATGATGAAACAAAAGGATATCCTGCTTTATGGAATTACACAAATATTTCTAATTCTGAAATCATTGCACGCATGACTTGTGAATATTTTATAAAAGATAAAAATACATATGTTGTCACTGCAACCTCAGTAGATCCAGACGGAACAGCAGTTATATATATTCAACAAGAAACTTTCTCTAACGATCCTTCAGATCCTACTTACTTCCACATCGGTTTTGAAATTAGAGAGCTAAAGGATACAAGTTCAAACTTGATTGAAAGTAAAGATGTATGGAACTATGAAGAAATTTTACCATCTCTTCATTCAGATATTATATATATTCAGCGCGACAGCATGCATATGGAGTTTACTTTAGATTCAAGAGAAATTGATGAAGACAGAAAATGCTATATTTATTACGGAAACTTCACAGGTGAATCGAGATAAAATGGATATATGTATGCAACAAAAAAACCTTACGTATAAAACGTAAGGTTTTTATTTAGCCCCACATATGCCGTTCTCTCTAGATGTCCATAAACCTGCTCTCACAGGTGGATGCTCTCACAAATGTTTGTAACTTCCTTCTTAAAAAGATGGCATGTTAGCTACATTTAAATATTGAACTTCCATATTAAACTTATTGGTTTAAGACATGCATAAGCTACGTACACCGTAGGAATTTTATATAATGTTAGTTGAAATAAGACCCCCGCACGTGCCGCTCCTCGTAAATGTCCAAAAACCCGCTACTCGCAGGTGGATGCCCTCACAGTTACCGTACATCTTCCTCCACAAAGAAGGCTTGATGATGGTCGCTAAATATTGAGCTTCCGTATAACTAACATCGGTTTTAGACATAAATAAGTTACGTACACCGCAGGATGTATTATTTACTTGTCGTTATATTATCACATTGTTTCCAATGTGTAAAATACAAAGTTTTTCGAGCAATCTCTTGCTTGTGACCTTATTTTAATACAAATTATTTTTGCATGCAAGTGATTAATCTTCTTCTTTTGCAATTTGATTTTCTGGATAAGAAATCCAATCACTCCAGCTACCTGCATACAATTTAACATTTTGGAATCCAGCTAATTTCAATGCAACGATATTTGGGCATGCTGTAACACCAGAACCACAATATACAATTGTTTCCTTATCTTTTGAAAGATTTTGGAATCGTTCTTGTTGCTGGGATTCATTCTTAAATTGTCCTGATTGCAGCATTCCATCCTTCCAAAAATAATTTACTGCTGTTGGAATATGTCCTGCTTTTGGATCAACCAGTTCCTCTACACCAGCATAACGTTTTGGCTCTCTAGAATCAATTAACGTAACATCTGCACCTGTATGAATATTCTCTCTCACCGTTTCCATCGTTACAAGCATATGATCTTGTACATTTGCTTTGAATGCTTTTCGTTTAACAACAGGAATTTCCGTTGTTATCGGTAGTCCATTCTCTTTCCAAGCTGGAAATCCGCCATCTAATATATATACTTTCTCATGTCCTACATAGTTTAATAACCACCAAAGACGAGAAGCATTTGCACCCGCTTCACTGTCATATGCAATCACTGGCGTATGTTCATCAATACCAGCTCGCGACAGTTTGTCTGCAAACTCCTCAATATTTGGTAACGGGTGGCGACCACCATGTTCTGTTATAGGACTTGATAAATCTACATTCAAATCAAAATATAATGCATGAGGAATATGTTCTTCCCCATACTTTTCTCTACCCCAATTAGGATTCGCTAAATCAAAACGACAATCGATTATACGGACGTTCTCATCTTCTATATGCTCACGTAACCATTCGACTGTAACTAACATCTTTAACGACCTTCTTTCTCTTGCAAACGACTTACATACTCCATAACCATTTCTTTTGTAACATATTTACGCTCTAGTGTAACACCATTTTTTGCAAGAGCGTTAATTTGCTTCGTTAGAGCATTAATGACATCAACCGAAAAGTCTTTCCCATTTGACGCAAGAGATACGGCTGCTTCAATAGCTGCTTCACGCTGCGCATCTAATTGTAAACATGCTTTTACACTTTCATTTTGTTTACGAGAATGTGCTGTAATTGCTTTATGTACTTCCATCTTCTCTTCCCCCTAAATAAGTTATACGTTCTCATTCAATTCCATTGCAAGCCGAATCATATCACGGCATACAATCCCATTTTCAATAATCTCTTCTTCATAATGCTTCGAAAAGTAATCAAAATCAATAGAAAAAATACGAAATCCACATTTTTGATATAAAGCAAGTTGTGAAACACTAGAATTGCCTGTACCGATTTCAAGTTTTGACATACCATACCCTTTAGCAGTTTCTATGGCATGACTTACTAGCTTCTTTCCAATCCCTTTTCCTTGCAAATGCTCTACAACCGCAATATTCATAATTTCCATCGTCTTCGGCCTTGTTTCCAAAATCACATATACACCGATTACATTATCCTCTTGCTTAGCTACGTATGTTAATCCTCTTTGTACATATGTAGCTACTTGCTGTTCACTTGGATCAGCAAGTAGTAATAAAGACTTCGGTATAGCTTCTTTTGAAATACGTTCTATTACAACAGTCATAAAAAATTCCCCCTTCTCTATTGTTCTAAACCCTCCTTGTCTACCATAAGTAATAGAAAGGAGGGATTCACCATGGACAACAATGAGAAAAAATGCAACGTCATCTCTATTGATGGAAAGAAGAAGAAGAGCGACACGTATTCCTATCCAAAATTAGTAGTAGAAAACAAAACATATGAATTTTCTTCGTTCGTCTTATGCGGTGAAACACCAGACGGCAGACGACTCGTTCTTACTCATATGATTTCTACCGATGAATTTGCTGGGTTTGTCAAATCTTTAGATACGGTACTACAAAAGAAAATCGAACGAATCTTTTTCTCATAACGACTACATCACATACATTTCTTTTTCAATCTCTACTAATTGCTTTTGCAATTGTTCTTTACTTTGTTCATATAGTGATACATCAATTGTTTCAGCCAATGCAAATAATACACTTTCATAATAATTCATCACATCTTGCTGCATCACTTTTTGGAATAAGTTCCATTTCAAATCCCACTCTTGCTTATAATGATGAACAAATAAATCTTTTTCATCAGCTACATAGTTTGATACGAGAGGTTCTAATACAGATTTAGCGTCTTCTTGCATAAAGGCTTTGTCATTCTTTTCAAAAAAGCTTTTCTCGTTTTTAAAGTGTGACAATGCTTTTTTGAAATCTTTTATTTCAACTGAAGGGAACGGTTCTTTATGTGTAATATCTTTATATTCATATTCTACTGTTCCATTCATAGAAATTAATTCATTTTCTACTTTACAGTTCACCACAATTTCATTCTTTGCACGCTTCATCGCTTCATCTATCCATCTTTCAAGGCGTAATGATGTCGCACGCATTTCTTGCAATAAATCATGCTGAATAAATGCTACTAATTCCATAACACACTGCTGCAACTGCACTTTCACATTTCCATCCGTTCGAAGCGATGCTGGATTAATAAATTCAGTAAACACATCGTTATAGCGTAGGAATAGACGTTGTTGCACGTAATAAAGCAATTCTTTCACTTCATTTTGCATCGCCTGTTCTTCAGCAAGCACACTATATGATGAAATAATATGAAGTAGTTGATCACGCTCTGCTTCATATTTTTTCGTTTGCTTCTCTTTCTCTTCATTCCCCTGCTTTGCACCATTTATCATATTTACTAACAGCTGATCTGCCCCTTGCAATGCACCATATAAAGCATGAACAGATACGAGCATTAAATCTCTCATCATAAAGGATGTAAATGATTCCTCGAATTTAGCAATCCCAGAGTTTTGTAAAATACCGTACTTCTCTTTTTCAATATTTTTTCCTTGTTTCTCTTCAAGCGCACATAAACTTGAAATTGCAAATAAACGTGGACTTCTAATACCGTATTGCAGTAGCTGGTCTGCGATATAACCTTTTACCATTTCAAGTTCTTCTTCAGACTCTGCTAAATCAGCTGCATTAATTAAGAAAAACATTTTATCAAGAGCAAAAGTATCCTTTACACGACCAAGCTGAATTAAAAATTCACGGTCGGCACGAGAGAACACGTGATTATAATACGTGACAAATAAAATAGCATCTGCGTTTTTAATATACTGGAACGCAACGTCTGTATGGCGGGCGTTAATAGAATCTGCTCCAGGTGTGTCTACAAGCGCTACCCCTTGCCTTGTTAATGCACAATCATAATAAAGCTCCATGTACTCAACAAAACAAGATTTTTCTTCATTCGCTACATAATCAGAAAATTCATCTAATGTAACTTGTACTTGCTCACCTAAATGCGCAGAAACCGTATCATACCCTTTTTGTACCGCTCGTAAAAAGCTAAATGTTGTTTTTTGCTTTCCAGTTGGTGAAGGGTATTTCATAACTTTATCAATCTGTGCTAACGCTTCATCTAACGTAGTAATTTCATAATGAAACAGTTTATAAACAGCTTTCATATCTTCTAATAAGGCTTGCTTTGATTTAAATTGAACCATTACTGTTCCGTGTGGTTTTTCCTCAGTAACTGGTAAAATTTGATTGATCGTTGCCGTCGTCGGATTTGGTGACACAGGAAGTACTTTCTCACCAAGCAATGCATTGGCAAATGATGATTTCCCAGCACTAAAAGCTCCGAATAACGCTACTGTAAATTGTTTCGTTTCCACACGGCGCCTTTTTTCTATTACCTCTTGCTGTACATGTTTTAACGCTGGCAATGGCTCTAATATCGTTTCAGCTTTCTTCACTTTCTCTAATATACGCTGAATATTTAAAGCTGCCGTTCCTTTTATCTCTTCCTCATGAGCCGCTACGTTATCATTTACAACTTCCTGCTCTTGTAGTGTGAATTTCTCACTTACAATTTGTTTTTTACTTTGTAATATCTCTTCTATTTGCAACCCTTCTGGTATAGCAACACGCTCATGCCAAACATTTTGTAAATAACTTTCATATGTCTCCAATTTGTTACTGTATTGCAATTGTGTTTCTTTTGCCGTTTGCAACATCGTATATGTTTCAATCTCTTCTTCAATACGATCAACTGCTTCTTTCACCTTTTGCTTTAAAACGACTGCACTTTTATCAAAAATTTGCTGTGCTTTTGTAAAATAACGTTTCTTTAATTCATTCGCTACATCCGCTGTATAAAGAAGTAAGTAATCACCTGTGAAACCTGCACCTTGTTTAATTACTTCCGCTAACATTTCTGGTCCAAAAGCAATTTCTAAAGCATACATGTCTTTCCCAATCTCTTCTGTAAACAACCCTTCTTCTTTTAAGAAGGCAACAATAAATTCTTTCACATGAAAATCAAGTTGCGTTTCGACAGTCTTTTGCAAAGCAGCATAAAAAGCATCTAAACGTCTCTGTTTTTCTTGCTCAGTCTTTCCTTTCGCAAATAGCAAACCAACTTTAAATTTTGTTAATTTCGTTTCTAAGTACGCATTTGCCAATTCTCTCATTTCAAATGGCATTAAATACGCGTTATCTAATATAGCTTGTAAGCCTTTTATAAATTCATTTCTCATTTGAGACTCTTTATTAGCCTCGCGATGTTTCATTTCCGTTAGCTCTTCTTTCTTTTCAACTATTTCTGAAATGGAAAGCGGTGATGCTAACTCTTCCTCATATTTCAAAAGAGATTTTTCATTTTCAGAAAGAATAAACGAGAAATGTTCCCCCATTAAATATTCTGTTTCTCGCTCCATTCCATCTCTTACATACTGCTCTTTTTCTTTCATAATAGAAGTAATTAATGTTTCTAAGCTTCCAATTTCATTATGTGGATGGTTCATCATTCGTAATGAAGTATAATAAACGCCATCTACTTCAATATCCCAGTTAGAGAACGATTGTTTTACACTATCTTTATAATCCGCAAACGATAATTCATTTTCTTTATGTTTATCTATTTGATTTACAACGAGATAAACCGTTTTATTACGTTGTTTCAATTCTTTAACAAATTGTAAATTCACTTCCGATTGGACGTGATTATAATCCATCATATAAAAAATTACGTCTGCTAGATGCAGCGTTGATTCTGTCGCTAGTTGATGAGCATCATCTGTTGAATCAATCCCTGGTGTATCAACTAGCATAACACCTTCAGGAATTGGAGCATCATTCCGATAAATATGAACACCAATTACCTCATCGCCATCTTTACAAATTTGTTTTAATTCTTCTGCTGAATATGCACCGTCATATTCGTACTGCTCTCCAGATTTAATCGTTACAACAACACGATCAAATCCCTTTTCAATTTTAACGACGTTAGCGCTGGTCGGAATTGGACTTGTCGGTAACAACTGCGCTTTATATAGATGATTCATCATCGTTGATTTCCCTGCTGAGAAGTGACCGCAGAATGCTATCATAAGCTGCTCTCGTTTATATTTTTGAATTACTTCAAACAACTTTAAGCTATTCTCTGCATCGCCGTGTTTTTGCCACTCTTCATAAAAACAAACAAGTTTTTTCATACCGTTTGTCTGTACTATGTTTGTCATCCCCTTGTTCCCCTTTATCCAAGATGTATATACTTTTCCCCGCTATTTGCGAGCACATAATCAACAGGAGATACATTCCCTCATTGATTATCGTTTCACTTTACTATCATACTAAATTTTCAGCATATTCTCATTAAAAATAAAAAATCCCTTTCATTCTTTTTACAAATGAAAGGGATTTTATGTAATATCACTCATTTTGCTGTTCCTACTCCATTTAAAACATACTTTGCAATAACTGCATATACAGCGACTGTACCTGCTACTAATGCATATACCATACTCATGCACCAACCTTTTTTGATAATGATTATCACTTTTGAATACATTTTATCATTAAAGAGAATCATTATCAACACTTTTTCATAAAGAAAGCCCCTTATAAGAAGGAGCTTCACTGCCTGTTTTGAAAAAAGGTAAAACTTGTTGTGCACTCTTATTATATCTCATCTTACATAACTTAATAGTTAAAAAAAATGGAAATCCACCCTATACCCTCCATCTTACATTTTGTATAATAAAAGGGAATTACTTAACAAGGAGGAAAATAATGACACAAAATATTTCACAAGGCGAGAGGATTCACTCCATCGATATTATTAGAGGAATAGCTGTATTAGGTATTTTTCTTGTGAACTGGCCTGTTATTGCTGGAGTTGACTCACGTGATATTACAGGAATTTACGAAGGGATAGACAGCTACATTCGCCTATTTTACGATATGTTTATTCAAACAAAGTTTTATACTATCTTTTCGTTTTTATTCGGCCTAGGATTTTATATTTTTATGACTCGTGCTGAAGCGAAAACAGATCGACCAAAAACTTTATTTGTTCGTCGCTTACTTATTTTATTAGTATTTGGTTTCTTACATTACGTTCTTTTATGGGACGGAGACATTTTACATACTTATGCAATTACCGGGTTTTTCTTATTTTTATTTTACAAAAGAAAGCCACGTACTATTTTAATATGGTCAATTGTACTATTAAGTTTCATGCAATTGTTCACATTATTAGGTTCTCTTGTCATGTTATTAGTGCCGGTAGATGAACTAGGCCTTTCCATAGCCATTATGCCGTTAGAAAACTGGGGCTTACAAATTACAGACAGATTCTATTCTTTCTATTCTGAAGCAATAAGTAACAGTCTTATTATGCTTCCTGAAACACTAGGATTGTTTTTACTCGGATTATATGCCGGTAAAAAAGATATTTTCCGCCGTGCCAAAGAATTAGATCCAAAACTAAAGAAATGGCAAATTATTATGTTTGTTTTAACATTGCCGATGTGGTTTATTATGGTTTACTTCTTTATGAACAATCAACCATACACACCATTTTCACTTATGGGTATTACGATGATAAGCGGAAAGACATTATTCATATTCTACATTTTCACGCTCATGCGTTTATTACAAAAAGAAAAATGGCAAAAGATATTACGTCCGTTCCAGTACGTTGGTCGAATGGCATTAACAAATTATATCTCGCATACAATTGTTACGTTGCTTGTATTCGGAATATTGTTCAAAAATGATTATCTTGCTCCATTATGGGTAGGACCACTATTTTGTATCGGTTTCTACACGCTGCAAATCTTTATTAGCCGCTGGTGGCTGTCACGTTACCAATACGGGCCACTTGAGTATATATGGCGCCTTGGTACGTATGGGAAAATGATGCCACTTAAAAAGAAAAGCAAGGTCTCGTAAGCAACACAAAAATAAAAGGTTCAAATCGCATGCGATTTGAACCTTTTATCAATTTTACGCTTCTCTTACCGCACTTTGTATCGGAACTGGTTCATCCTTTACTTTCACTTTACGCTGCGGCACCATATTAAATACGATATTTAAAAGGACCGCTGACGCACTTCCAAGTACGATTCCGTTATCTGTTAAAATACGAATGCTTTCTGGAAGTTGTGAGAATAATGTAGGAACGACAGTAACTCCTAGTCCGATTCCGACTGAACATGCAACGATTAATAAGTTTTCTTGTCTTCCAAAATCAACGCTACTTAACATTTTAATACCATATGCCATTACCATACCGAACATCGCTAACATCGCACCGCCAAGTACTGATTTCGGAATGATTGTTGTAATAGCTGCGATTTTTGGAATGAACCCAAGAACGATTAACATACCACCACAAGTGTAAATAATCACGCGATTTCTTACTCCAGTTAATTGAACAAGCCCTACATTTTGAGAGTATGTTGTATATGGGAAGGCGTTGAAAATACCACCTAACACCATCGCTAATCCTTCTGCACGATACCCTTTTGTTAATTCTTTTTCACCAATCTTTTTATTGCAAATATCAGATAATGCAAAGTAAACACCTGTCGCTTCTACAATCCCTACGCAAGCAACGAGAATCATCGTAATAATTGGCGTTAATTCAAATGTTGGTGTACCGAAGTAAAATGGCTGAATACCATGGAACCAATCCGCTTCTCCAACCGCTTGCAAGCTTACTTTCCCCATAAATGCTGCAACGATTGTACCGAACAATAGACCTAGTAAAATAGAGATTGAACGAATAAATCCGTCAAAGAAACGATACATAATGATAATAAATAGTAAAACACCAAATGCTAATGCTAAATTTTCAAGACTACCAAAATCTTTACTTCCTACTCCACCAGCCATATCATTAATTGCTGCTGGAACAAGTGTAACTCCAATTACGGTAACGACAGATCCTGTTACAACAGGGGGAAACAGCTTTACAAGCTTTCCAAATAATTTCGCAAAAATAACAACGAATAACCCCGCAGCAATAATCGCTCCATAAATAGAGGATACGCCGTATTGTTTCCCGATTGCAATCATCGGGCCAACCGCTGTAAATGTACAACCAAGTACAACTGGAAGTCCAATACCGAAAAAGCGATTTGATAACGCTTGTAAAATTGTCGCAACGCCGCACATTAATAAATCAATTGAGACTAAATATGTTAACTCTTTTTGATTTAAACCAAGTCCGCCGCCCACAATAAGCGGAACGATAATTGCACCAGCATACATTGCAAGCATATGCTGCATACCAAGTGATGCGATTTTAAATGGATGTTGCTTCATCGTTTATTTCACCTCCGCAGTTTCTTGCTGTACAAATGTAACTGCGTTATTATCAAGTGATGCAATTTCTGCTAGTGATTCAACACGAACTCCTTGTTCACGAAGCTTCTTTCCTCCATCTTGAAATGCCTTTTCAATAACAATCCCAATTCCAGCAATACTTGCTCCTGCTTGCTCGACTAAACTCATTAAACCTAAAGCAGCCTGACCGTTCGCTAAAAAGTCATCAATAATTAAAACGCGATCACTTTCATCGATATGATTTCGAGATAATGAAATTTCATTTGTTTCTTGTTTCGTAAATGAATATACGTTTGCAACATACATATTATCTTGTAACGTTAACGATTTACGCTTTCTAGCAAAGATTACTTTTACACCAAGTTCTAATGCAGCCATAACCGCTGGTGCAATGCCTGAAGATTCAATCGTCACGATTTTTGTAATGTTCTCTTCTTTAAAACGTTTAGCAAATTCTTTTCCGATTTCTTGCATAAGTACTGGATCAATTTGATGATTTAAAAAAGCATCTACCTTTAATACGTCACCAGATAAAACCTTTCCTTCGTTCAAAATCTTTTCTTGTAATACTTTCATGTTTGTTCCCCCTCTTATGCAATAAAAAAACTCCAAAAGCCGCTACCACTCGTTACAAGTGAGAGACGCGCTTTTGGAGTTTCGCAAAAAAGAATGCTAAACAAGCAAATATATTCGTCCTCACTCATAGTCAAAGTATTTACGGTACTTCGGTAGAAACTTGCAGGCCATATCCCCGCGATTATATGAGTGTAGCTAACTATTTATTTTATAGATGGATTATAACGCACTTTTTATACTTTGAAAAGCATTTATTAACAAAACACGGACAAATTTTATAAAACCATCATTTTCGTTCGCGTTTTGTAAACTCTTTCATTCCCAATTATAACTTCGTTAAAATGATTGGTCCATCTTTTGTAATCGCAATTGTATGTTCATATTGAGCTGATAATTTCCCGTCCATCGTTTTCGCAGTCCATCCATTTAAATCTACTTTCGAATATCGCATACCTACATTGACAATCGGCTCAATCGTAATTACCATTCCTTCTTGTAACTCAGGCCCTTGTCCTTGCTTCCCAAAATGAAAAATTGCTGGTTCTTCATGAATCTCTTTACCGATTCCATGTCCCGTAAAGTCTCTTGCGACAGAAAAACCTTCACTTGCTACATAACTTTCAATTGCATAGCCAATATCTCCTACATGATTACCGATTATCGCCTGATCAATGCCTTTATACAAAGCATTCTCAGCTACTAACAACAGCTTTTCTGCTTCATCAGAAACTTTTCCAACTCTATACGTCCAAGCAGAATCTGAAAGACCACCATTTAAGTTTACTACCATGTCAATTGTTACAATATCACCCTCAGTTAAAGGAACATCGGCCGGAAACGCATGACACATTTCATCATTTACAGATGCACATATCGCATATGGATATCCGTTGTACCCTTTCTGCTCAGACGTTGCACCATGCTGTTCTAAATATGCTTCCACAAACGTATTAATTTCTTTTGTTGTAATACCTGGTTTCATTATTTTCGCAATTTCTCTATGACATGAAGCAAGTAACTTTCCAGATTCATGCATTACATCTATTTCATTTTTCGTTTTAATTGTAACCATTCTACCTCTCCTGACTAAACTTCACATTTACTACTGAAATTCAATCATACACATCCTCTATCAAAATTTCAAAGCAGCCAATTACAAAAAATATTATTTATTTCTGCATCAAAATAAAAAACAGAGGAGATTCTTCTGTTTTTAATCATTTTTACATATATAATTCATTTTCAAAAACTCAAAACAACTACCATTTGTTTTCTGTATAAACGTTCCAACTGCTTCAAACCCTGCCCTTTTATACACTTTAATTGCTCTCTTATTAAATGTAGCTACTGATAGTGTTATATAATTACATCCATATTTTTCTTTACTAAAAGCTAGTATAGCGTTTATGAACTGTAAACCAAATCCATTTCCAGTTATATTAGGACTCATTCCAAGACCTATATCAACCGTCCCATCATTTATTTTACAAACAGTAAAATAACCAATGAGAGTGCCATTTTCCTTCACAGAAAAGGTATGATCCCCCCTACTCTCATCATGTAAAAATTCGGCTAAATCTTCTTCATCTGCCTCTATATCGTAAAAGGAATATTTCCCTTCATAATGCCAGTTGTATGCAATTTCTTCTGCTTCTTCTTGCGTCATTACTGTATATGTATAATCCATTTTTCTCCCCCCTTTAAAAACAGAGCTGCAAGTAAGCAGCTCTGTTTTATAACTCATAAATCTCTCTATACTTCGCTTCTAAATAATCTGCTAAGTAATTTGCATTTAATCCTTCACCTGTTACATCTTCTAAAATTTCAAGTGGCTTTTTCGTTTTACCGTATTGGTGAATGTTTTCTGTTAACCATTCACGAATTGGCGTTACGTTTCCTTCTTCTAATAATGCATCAAAGTTCGGAATGTCTTTTACCATTCTTTGCTTAAATTGCGCTGCATACATATAACCAAGCGCATAAGATGGGAAGTATCCAAATGAACCACCAGCCCAGTGAACATCTTGTAATACGCCTTGTGCATCGTTAGCCGGACGAATCCCTAAATATGCTTCCATCTTATCGTTCCAAGCCGCTGGTAAATCCTTCACTTGTAATGTGCCATCAAATAACTCTTTCTCAAGTTCATAACGAACCATAACGTGAAGCGGATATGTAAGCTCATCTGCTTCTATGCGAATAAATGAAGGCTTCGATTCATTTATTGCATCATAAAACTCATCTACTGATATATCATTGAATTGACCATCGCTATACTCTTTTAATAAATCATAATTTTTCTTCCAGAATGATTTATTACGACCGATAAAGTTCTCAAAGAATAATGATTGTGACTCATGAATACCCATAGATGTTCCACTACATAGCGGTGTACCTTCAAATTTCTCTGCAATATTTTGTTCATATACAGCATGACCACATTCATGAATTGTTCCAAACACAGCCATACGGAAATCTTTTTCGTCATAGCGTGTCGTAATACGAACATCCCCTCTATTTAATGTAATCTCGAATGGATGTACGGTTTCATCAAGACGACCTGCTTCAAAGTCATAATTTAATTGCTTTAATAGCTCTAATGTAAAGTTTTTTTGTTTTTCTTTTGAAAAATGTTCCGATAAAGCACTTGTCTTTAATCTCTTTTGCGACTCTGATATTTCTTTTACGAGCGGAACGATACGCTCACGAAGTTGACCAAATACGTGATCTAACACTTCTACCGTAATACCCGGCTCATACATATCTAATAATGTATTATATTTATATGTTTCGTAACCCCAATATGTAATGAACTTCTTTTTAAATTCGACGATTTGTTCTAGATACGGACGGAACATTTCGAAATCAGATTTTTCGCGAGCTTCTTCCCACACACTTTCCGCTTTCGCTTCTAATTTCACATACGCTTCGTATTCCGCTTGTGGAATTTTCTTATTTCTATCATATTCTTTACGACACTCTTCCACCATTTTCTTCGTCGTTTCAGAAAGTTTGTCTTCACTTATTAAAGCTTCAAGCTCTGTTAAATAGTTCCCCATCTCATCTGAAGTCGACATGGCAAATACTTCTGATGAAAGCATGCCAATTACTTCTGAACGCTGGTCTACACCTTTTTTAGGCGCACCTGTTCTCAAGTCCCAAAACATTAAGCTTAATGCTTCTCCATAATTCTGTATCTTCTTCACATATGTTAAAAATTGTTTTTCCACTTCATATGTAGCTACTGTCATCGTATAAAAACCTCCTTTTTCTACCTCAAACTTAATTCGACACGAAAATCTAAATTCCTTTTATAATAGAAAAAAAGCTTGGCAAGCGCCAAGCTTTCTCCTTATAATTCTTTACCTTCTACTGGTAGTACGTTTTTCACCGCTTCTACCACTTTCTCATCTTCTGTATCAGATAAGAAGATTGATATAGCACCTTTATCGTCGCTCGTACGAATTAAACGGCCAATCCCTTGACGAAGACGTAAAATCATATATGGTACATCTACATCCCAGAATGGGTCATTTACGTGTTTACGCTTCGCTTCAAACACAGGATCGTTTGGAGGGAATGGTAATGACCAAATAATAACATGTGATAATGATGAACCAGGAATATCTAAACCTTCCCATAAATGAACGGCACAAAGTACAGTCTCTTCTTCATTTTGGAAACGAGAAACGAGCTGACTAATTTCTTGGTCCCCTTCATATAGGAATGGAACTGACATTTGT
Source organism: Bacillus cereus group sp. BfR-BA-01381 (assembly GCF_022663555.1). Taxonomy (NCBI): domain Bacteria; kingdom Bacillati; phylum Bacillota; class Bacilli; order Caryophanales; family Bacillaceae; genus Bacillus; species Bacillus cereus group sp. BfR-BA-01381. Next base: position 11,492 of record NZ_JAKUFR010000051.1, on the reverse strand, counting down.
TCTTTACTTACATACTCTTTAAACGCTGCAAGTTCTTGCGTTGTACGGAATAATACAAGTGTACGTCCATTTGTTTTTTGTATATTTTCAAGTGTATATTGACACTTTCTTTCCCATTCGTTTTCTTTCGTATGAGATAGTAAGTTTACTGCCATTTGCTCTTCGTAATCAAACGGTGAGGCAACTGAGAATGATAAGTAATCTTTTACCCCTAGGCTATTTGCTGTAAATGCGAATGAATCGTTGTTAGATAATGTAGCAGAAGAGAAAATATACGGAATTTTCTTCGAGAATACTTTCTCTTGTAATACTTCTTCAACTGCACGCGGCATAATTACTAACGTGAAGGCTCCATCACCTTCTTCACCCCATGTAATTACATTTTTCTCGTGCATAAATAGACGCAGCGAGTGCTCTAATACATCTAAATGTTCATCAACGATATTTAAATCATACGTGTTTACTGTATGCATTTCACTTTCAAATACTAATGCATCACCAACTTCACCAATTTTCGCATAAAGTCGCTTCGCTTCGGCAGTTACTTTTTCTGTCACAGTAATCTCTAAACGATCAGAACCGGCAATTTCCTTTTTATTCTCTTGTAACACATCAAAGAATCGCTCTGTTTGCCAAATTGTTTCTTCTACTAAATGTGCAAACTCCTCGCGAATATCATTTTGTAATAATCTCGTTAAAAGTTGCTCCATCATCGTTTGCTTTAAACGATATGTTAAAGCTTTTTGAGCTGCATATTCTACAAGATGTCCTTCATCGAATACAACGCAACTACTTTCTGGTAATAATGGAATTTGTCCTTCACGCTTACGAGCATCGTACGTCCAAATATGATCCATATAGAAATCTTGAGAACAAATAATTAAATCTGCTGCTTTACGATAATGTTCACGTGATAGAGTTTGTCCGCAACGATGACGAGAATCACAAGTGAAACAATCTTGGAAGTAATCCCAATTTACTTTTGACCATTCCTCGTCATTTAAAAGCGGAAATTCTTTTCGGTCACCATAGTGAGTAAAGTTTTGCATCGTACCGTGGTCAAATACAAACTGCGGTAATTCGTAGTATACATCTTCAATTACTTCTGGAGCTCGTCCACTCATAACATCTTCAAGTTTACGTAAACATAAATAATTATCCATCGATTTCGCAAGTCTTACATCTACCGATAAGCCTAATGCCTCAGATAATTTAGCAATGTCCCCTTCTTCTTTCACAAGCTGCTCAATTAATGTTTCATCTGCACAAGCGATAATCGCTGGCTTTCCAGTATAACGTGCATAACAAATTGCATATAGAAGATATACAATTGTTTTCCCGGTTCCTACACCCGCTTCTGCGAACATTACTTTCTTTTCTTGGAAAGCACGCTCTAATTGAAACGCCATAAAAATTTGTTCATCACGCTCTTCAAAGCCTTTTTCCGGAAGGATGTCGTAAAACACATCTCCAATCCACTCATTCAACTTATCATAAAAATTGTCTTGTTTCCCTACTTCAAATGGTAATCTCTTCTCAGTAAACATCCTTAGCCTCCAACCAAAAAGTTTTTCTATAAAAGATATAGCAACTGCTACTCATATGTGCGCAGCCACTTTCCCCTGTTGCAATACATAGAAATACACGAAAAAAAATTTTCCTTTCGAAAAAGGAAAATTTTCTTCTATATTAATGACTTTAAATACCGTTTATCAATCGCTGTTTCATGTGAAAGAGCTGACAAATATTCTTCTTGTGCTTTTTGTATTTCATCTACAATCGTACCTTGGCTATCCACTTCTTTTCCGAGCTCATCATACGTACGGTGAATAGCTTTTTGAATCATTGATAATTGGAAACTATCCATATCAGTTCCTCCTTTACGCATTACATAATAGCCAGTATATGCGCGCTAAAGGAGTTTTATACTATGAATTACGAGGTGGACGTTTTCCGAAGTATTGGTAGTAATCTGTACGGATAAATCCATTAAACAGTTTACGTTTCTTCGATGCATCTTTTCCGTAGCACTTCTCAAATGCTTCGTAACTTGTTAATACATACGCCGACCACGTGTCTAATGGACGGAATACTTGTCCCATTTCTTTATACAGTTGTTCAACAAGTGCTTTTTCACTTAAACGTTCTCCGTATGGAGGATTCGTTACAACATAGCCATAATCCTCTTTTGTTGTGAAATCTTTTACCTGCATTTGTTTAAATGTAATTAAATCGCCTAAACCTACTTCTTCTGCATTATCTTGAGCAACACGGATCATACGATGATCAATATCTGATCCAATGATTTGCAATGGTTGATCATAGTTCGCTAAATCTTCAGCTTCTTGACGAGCTTCACGCCAGTTTTGTTTACCAACCCAGCCCCATTCATCCGATGCAAAACCACGGTTAAATCCTGGTGCAATATTTTGTCCAATTAATGCTGCTTCAATCGGAATTGTACCTGATCCGCAGAAAGGATCCACGAAAGGACGATCCGGCTTCCAATTTGTTAATTTAATTAAAGACGCAGCTAATGTTTCTTTTAAAGGAGCTTCCCCTTGATCCACACGGTATCCACGTTTATGAAGCCCAACACCGCTCGCATCAATTGTTAGTGTTGCGATATCTTTTAACATTGCAATCTCAATACGGAATAACGGGCCATCTTCTTCAAACCAAGTTGTACGTTTATATGTTGTTTTTAATTTTTCAACGACAGCCTTTTTAACGATACGCTGGCAATCCGAAACACTAAATAACTCAGATTTTAAAGATTTACCGATAACAGGGAACTCACCGTTCTCTGGAATATAATCTCCCCAGTTTAATGCTTTTGTTTTCTCAAACAGCTCATCAAATGTTGTCGCTTTAAATTCGCCAACTTTAATTTTCACACGGTCTGCAGTACGTAACCATAAATTCGTGCGACAAATCGCCTTTTCATCTGCTTCAAATGTTACTTTGCTGTTTTCTACTTGGCATTCATAACCTAGATCACGAACTTCTCGGGCAACTAAAGCTTCAATACCCATTGCCGCTGTTGCGATTAAAGTAACTTTTCCCATTTGCATTCACCTCTTATGTATATTCAAACAATAATTAATAGCCATTTCTCCTATTAATTATTACATTTTACGAAGAATTTTCTCATTAACCATTTTAACTCATAATTTATGACTTCATACAAATAAAAAGCCCTCCTCTAACAAAGGAGAGCTGAGTTATTTCATAGTTGGTTCATAACGTTCTGTAAGCCATGTTCTGTTCCTTTGTACTGCAAACGGCCCACGCCTCGTACTCCGGTGGCAATCATCTATCTACAGGTTATACAACCTGTCCTTTCCCATCGTTCATTTCCTTGGAAAAGATTCCCCTACCATTATTTGGGTTTCTCGCTCGTGGGGTTTACCTCGTTCCACTCCTATCATTTCTTCAAGGACTTCGTCACTGTGGCACTTTAAAGGTAGTCAAACCATATCCGAAAGGACTTAGGTTTTTTCCCTGCCGTTAAACCAGCCTTACAGCCAGAATACCCTAGCTTATGAATTGGCTAGGCACGAACACTACAGCCATCTCAGGCCGTGCGAGCATGGACTTTCCTCTACAACGTTGGCGTTGCAGCGATTACCCAAACGTTATGACATCCATTAGTATAGTGGAAACAAAAAGATTTTGCAATGTTTTTTTCTATGTAAAATGCTTTAACCTTTTTATCACCAGAAATTATTCGTATAACTTGCTTCCAAATACAGCTTTTTCTAAATTCGATAGACGTTTTAAAATGTCTGTATTCGTGTTGTTATATACTGGTTGCGCAACTGGTGTTTGTACAGGTTGTTGTGGAACTTGCGTTGCTGCTAGCTTTTGCTCTTCTAATTCACGCTTTAAACGAGCATTTTGTTGCTTTAATTGCTCAAATTCCTTGTGAAAAGCTTCATAATCTTTAATGATCATATCAAGAAACTTGTCTACTTCTTCTTGTTGATAACCTCTCATACCTGTTTTAAATTCTTTTTCTAAAATATCTTTCGCTGTTAATTTAATTTTATCCGAAATCATTTTCTTCACCTCAAATTTTTGCCAAAACTTTCATTAACTAAATTTTTTCAGAAACAATGCTTTTTGTCAATCATATATACGAGTACTATATTACATATTACTCAGCATTATTCCACTGTTCCTCTTCTATTATATCTTGTAAATCGGAAAAAAGAATGAAATAACTGTGATAATTTTCTATTTCTCCTTTTTTCTTTGCTGCTTCTACAATATATTTAGGACTCCCTGGTTTTTCTTCATCATATACAGCTAAAAGCGCATCACTTTTTTCAATAAAAAATTGATTTTTTAATTTAAATTGCTCTGGGCTTTCGTACTTACGTTTCGTGATACTATCAACATGGTCTGCTTGAGAGAGAATAAACTCGTAATATTCACGGTTATCTTCCTTCCAACCCTCTTCTTGTTCTAAAAATGGAGTAAATACCGCTAATTTTAAATCTGGATATTCTACTTGTATTTCAAAAACAACTTCAGCAGCCCATAATTCTACACCTAACTGGCCACTTATTATAACCCACTCTAAACCATCTTCTACAAAAGCAGTTAATTTACGACGCAACGCCTTTTTTATACATTCTACTCCTGGATGATCATTTTTAAATATTCCAAGTTCAAATGGCTTATATCCTGTTACTGCAATAACTTTCATATCAACACTCCAATTACAAAAAAAGAACTAGCATTTCGCTAGTTCTAACATATCATTTACTTTTTAAATATTCCACCAACGTTTGGTCCAATATTTGGTCCAACTGGTGATACATTGTTTGGTAAAAATGGTGATACATTAGGTCCTGGTCCAAACGGTGATACATTCGGCCCTGGTCCAAATGGAGATATTTGATGACCGTGGTGATGATGTCCATGACCACACGGTCCACATCCGCCGAACCCTGGATCGATTGGGTCTACAACATTTACATTTGAGTTTGTTTGTGGGAAGAAGTTTTGGTTTTTAATTTGTTGATGGTGTACATGTGTTGTATGCGTTGGGAAAATGTGTGGCACCACCGTTGTTGAAAAAGAATGTGTTACGCATTGTTTCGTCGGATGAATGACAGGAGCAGTCGTACAAATAGGTCCTGTAGGCTTATGCCCTCCAAAGCAAGGATGACAATGATGCATAGTTTTTTCTCTCCTCTCTCATAAAGAAAATCTGATTACACTTTACAATATGAGAAAAGAGGTTAAGCCGCTTGTTATATATACCCATTTATTCTAAGGAAATTTGTCTAGTCCTTTATTTCGTATACAATGTTTTTATAGCCAACCCTCCAAAATTACTTACCAAAAAAACCTCCCACTTGCTTTACAATGCCTGTTACTTGATTCATCGCATTCATCATTTGTCCAGCTGTATTCATCATTTTATTTACATCATAGTTACCATCTGAATTTTTAAATTGGGAAACGAAACTAGAAAATTGACTTGGTTGTTGCTGTTGCTTTTGTTTATTTTGCGTCGGATACGGTTGTTTTGGTGGATAGAACATCGCTTGTTGATTATAGGGAGATGGCGGTGGCATATAGTATTGTGAATTCATATAAGGTTGCGGTTGTTGATCCATATAAGGCTGCGGTTGTTGGTTCATATAAGGTTGCTGCGGTTGATTCATAAACGACACTTCAAATGGCTGGTAATAATTTTGATTTCCATAATGAGGCTCGAAAGGATACATATTATAACGTAAATATGTATCCGGATTATATTGGTACATATTTTGCTGTGTATATGGATTAGATTGCTGATATACGTTAGATTGTTGAAACATGCATTCTCTCCTCCTTCACATAAGTTTCTACATATATAATATGTACTTGTAAAATAATTTGTGTGACGGAGTATCTGTCTATTTTTGTCGGAAGTTTAAATTTTTAAAAAATTAAAAAAGAAAACCCTTCCATGCTATGATAGTGAAGAAGAAGATTCTCATGGGGGAGGAATCAACATGGTATTAGGGGATTTAAAACAAGCGTTTTCTCAAAAAAAGGGGTATTACACAGAGAATGTAAATGAATTGTTAGACTTTGCGAGACATTGGTATCTCGAAGGAAAAATATGTATTTCAGATTACCGAACATTAATAAAAGAATTAGAAATAAACGGTGCAACAAAACCTACAACAATGACAGAAGCATAAAAAACAAGAGGGTTTCCCCTCTTGTTACTTACATTGCTCAATTATATTTTGCAAAGTATACGAAATGGCTTGATGCGTTTCAAAGAATCGCTTACCTTTTCCTTTATTTACAAAGCATTGCAACACATTTGTTTGTAAATTATCGTATACTTGATCAATTTGCTGTACATGTATATACTTCGGTTTTTCTTCCTTAATCCATTTATAAGCCAATTCTTTCCACACTGCTAATTCTTCATCTACCATATTTACAAACGGTTTCATATCCTTATAAAAATCGTATTCAACCATTTCTCTTTTTTTCACATTTGCTTCATTATTATACTGCATAAGTTTTTCCGAAGACTGTACTAACGCTTCATACACCATTTTATTCCCACCTTATTATGCACTCACTACGACGTTTTGAAATGCCTTCACCCAATTCCCTTTTTCTTCGTGATGCACTAATTTATTTTCCATATGCTCAATATGCATTTCTGTTATTTCTATCTTGTTGCATATTTTTTCACTCTTATCCTTTAATGCATGATTCATTCTAATCCCTATATTCATTTCCAGCAAATCGAGAGAACTTAACATTTGATCCATCGTTTTCATTACATCTTCCTTCTGAACCATCGCCATATACAAAACGCCTCCTTCTTTGCTTTTCCTTTGTCATGTAATTTCGCCGAATGATTCTTCACTCCTGCCCACATGACAAAACTAGTTGTTATTCGTCAAAGAAATCATTTTGTATGTCATTTATAGAAATGGTAACAATACAAAAAGGAGGTGCATGAAAATGACAAAGAACAAAAACGAAAAAAAGAAAAAACAAAACAAACAAAATAAACCCGAAACTGGTAATCCAAAGTTAGATGGTCCAAACTTCCCTGCTACATAAAGTGAAACTTTAATCATTGGGGTGCCCCCAATGATTATTAGTTGAACCAATCGGGCATTTACGGGCAGTTGATCCCCACCTAAATTCTTTGCTTTCGCTGAATTTAGGTGGGGTCTTACTGCCCGGTAAATAGCGGGGGAAAGTGAAACTTCCTTAATCTCTTATATTCATTACGTTTTGAGATTAAATGTTTAGCACGCATAGCAGGGTTACTTCACATTAAGAAGTCCCGTCTTCATAAATGAAGACGGGACTTCTTTTTTATTATATCATGAACTCATCTATCCTTTTAACAAAACGATTTACGGTAGAAGCAATATAGATTTGCTCCCTCTTTCTTTTATACCATTCTGTTATATCAACTTCACCCTTATACTCTTCTGGCAAAAATAGTTCATTTATTTCCGTATCTCTACAAAACCAATCTCTCATACTTATTTCAGCATGTGCAACAGCAGGATAAACTTCTCTAAGAGCTGGTGTACAAGATTTTCTAGCTTCTCTTACATAACATTCATAATCTGCTCTTGATCCTGTGTGTATCGTTTGCAATGCAAACCTATGGAATAAACTTTTATACTTCCGATGAAATAGTAACGCTGCTAATTTCTTCCCTAGTTCTATACGCTTCTGTAACGTTTCAAATTGATAAACTGAAAAACCATACATCTTCCCTTCAACGGTTGGGAATATAACGGCACTAATATGAAGCATTTCTTGTAATTTAAAAAGTGCTGTATGGAATACATGTTTTTTAAAATATGCATTCTCAATAACTGGTTTTTGAATTTTATTTTGTTCATTTATAATAAGCGCTGTCATAAGTCTATTTATATCTTTTTTCTCCCAAAAATATATCCATTCTTTTTCCATAAAAATGGATACGTTAAAATATTGTAACAAATGGAATAGTGGCACCTGCCTCCTCTTACTTTCTTCATATAACAACAGCTGAGGAAATACATCTAAAAAAATAATCCAATTCGCTTCTTCATAAGTCAAAAACAAATGTTTTTTTACTGTTTGAGGTAAAACAGTAGCATAATACCTCCCTTGTAAATCAGTCATATTCCATCCTGCATTTCTCGAGACCATACTCGCTAAAAAAGCCCACCTAATTTCACTATTTCTTACATAATATTCTTGATAACACTGCGTTCGAGAAATGTTGTCCATATTAGCTATTTCTATTTCCCTCTTCATGTTGTAAACCATTGTTTTTTCTTCCTCTGTACAGACCGTATTTTTACGATATTGTTTAATTTTTTCATAATCATTCCATGTAAACATGAATAAGTCATCATACCTTTCTTCAAAAAGGTCACATCTTTTTTCATTTTTTGTTATAATCACCTTTGTAAGTAATTCTTAGCAAGTTGGGAGTGGACACACTATGACCATTCGTTACCCAAACGGAAAACGGTACAATCAAGCTTCACAACCTCATAAAACACCAATTAAAAAACATACTTATAGTAACAGAGGTATGTCCCTTGAAGAGGAATTGAATGAAACAAATGAATATTACTTAACCCATAATATTGCATGTGTACATAAAAAACCTACACCTCTTCAAATTGTAAAAGTAGATTACCCCGCTCGAAGTGCTGCAGTGGTAAAAGAAGCGTATTTTAAACAACCTTCTACAACAGATTACAACGGTGTATATAAAGGGAAATACATCGATTTTGAAGCGAAAGAAACAAAAAATAAAACGAGTTTTCCACTTCAAAACTTCCACCTTCATCAAATTGAGCATATGAAGCAAGTAATCGCTCATAATGGAATTGCATTTGTTATTATTAAATTTACACTTTTTGATGAACTTTATTTATTAGATGCAAAACATATTATTGCATTTTGGAATCGTCAAAATACAGGTGGAAGAAAATCGATTACGAAAGAAGAAATAGAAGAGCATGGATCTTTATTATCATGCGGTTATCACCCTCGGATTGATTATATCCGTGTACTAGACACGGTTTATTTTTCGTGATAGAGTCATCACTAAGGCTCTTTTTTCGACTTTTGGGGAGAGAATGAAAGGTAGGAGAAAGTATAATGTCAGATAATTATCGTTCTCGTACAGAACGAAATCATGTAAAAAATCAAAAGCAAGAAACAAATACAGAGAAAAAACCAAAGAAAAAAGGCTCCTTTTTTAAAAAATTCCTTATAGGTTGTCTACTTCTTGGTATCGTTGGTCTTGTAGCTGGCGTTTCCGTTTTCTTTGTTATGGTGAAGGACGCTCCAAAATTAGACAAATCAAAACTTGTCAATCCTTTATCAACAAAGTTTCTTGATAAAGATGGGAACTTTTTCTATGAATACGGTGCTGAAAAACGAACACACGTTACGTATGATCAAATTCCAAAAGTAGTTGAAAATGCATTCCTTGCAACTGAGGACTCACGTTTCTATGATCATAATGGAATTGATTTTAAACGAACTACAAAAGCAGTTATGGAAAATGTCACTGGAGGTTTCGGATCTCAAGGTGGTAGTACGATTACACAACAAGTAGTCAAAAACTATTTTCTAACGATGGACAAAACTGCAAAGAGAAAAGTACAAGAATGGTACCTATCTTACAAATTAGAGCAACAATACTCTAAACATGAGATTTTAGAAATGTACTTAAATAAGATTAATTTAGGTAACCGTTCATATGGTATTGCGACAGCAGCGCAAAAATATTATGGTAAAGATTTAAAAGACTTGCAATTACATGAAGCTGCTATGCTCGCTGGTTTACCCCAAGGTCCAAACATTTATGATCCAACCAAAAAGGAAAATGTTGAACGAGCAACAAATCGTCGTAATGTCGTATTGTCATTAATGAATCGACATGGTTATATAACAAAAGAAGAAATGAATAACGCAGTTAAAACCCCAGTAACAGAGGGTCTTCAACCGTCTTCCGAAATAACTGAGATGAAGTATCAAGCATTTTTAGATGCGGTTGTAAAAGAAGTTGAAAAAGAATATCCTGATGTAAATATTGGTTCAGATGGTTTGACGATTCATACAACACTTGATCAAGATGCTCAAGATTATGCTGAAAAAATTATGGATGGCAATCTTATTAAGTATCCGAACGATCAATTCCAAGGATCATTCGTATTTATGGATACACAATCTGGAGAAGTTCGTGCAATTGGAGCTGGGCGTAAAGAAAGTAAGTCTACTTTCAAAGGTCATAATATGGCCACTGATTTAAAACGCCAAGTCGGTTCAACAATGAAACCAATTTTCGACTACGGACCAGCAATTGAAAATTTACAATGGTCTACATACCATCAATTAAATGACTCAGAGTATACGTATTCCAATGGTAAAAAAATACGAAATGCAACAAACAGTTACAAAGGTGACGTTTCACTACGTGAAGCTTTGAAAAAGTCATTAAACATCCCAGCTTTAAAAACAGCCCAAGCGGTTGGTCTTCCTAAGTCACAAGCGTTTGCTGAAGGTTTAGGTATGACATTTAAAGACGGCAAAACATTTGAATCAACAGCAATTGGTAGTAACGATAGTTCACCATTACAAGTAGCAGGTGCATATGCAGCCTTTGGTAATGGTGGGAACTACAATAAACCGCACTTCGTAAAAGAAGTTATCTTCCCAGATGGGAAAAAGAAAAGTTTTAAACCGAAAGAGCAACGTGCGATGCAAGACTACACAGCTTACATGGTTACTGACGTTCTTCGTGACGTAGTAAGACCTGGTTCTGGCGGTACTGGTCCAACAGCATACGTTTCAGGTGTTGATGTTGCCGGTAAAACAGGAACACAAAACTTTGATGAAGACGTTATAAAAAAATATGGTATACCAGCTGATGCAAACAGAGATAGCTGGTTCGCCGGATATACACCGCAATATACAATGGCAGTATGGACTGGTTACGAAAAAAATGGCCCAGAAAACTACATTAGTGATCGTTATACTAGAATTGCACAGCAAATGTTCCAAGTAATGATGAGTAAATTCGCTACAGATAAAACTCGTTTCGAACGCCCTTCTTCTGTACAAGAATTAAATGGTGAATTGTACGTAAAAGGCGCTAAAAAAGATGCAGTGAAACAAATTAAAGTAGATGCACCTAGTGGTCTTAATGTCACTTTTGATGGCGCTAGCACAGTTACACTAAACTGGTCTGGACCAGCAGAAGTTGATGCGTATGCCGCAAGCTATAAAGCGACTGACGGTTCAAGTGGTAGTTTATCAATAAATGGTACGACAGCTACTCTTGGTGGTATTAAACCAGGCGTTACTTACAGCTTCTCTGTGGTAGCGAAAAAAGGTACTGGAACAAGCCCAGCAGTTGGAGCATCCTTCACTGCGCCTGGCGGAACTCCAGATGCGAAGAAAACTGAAGAAGAAGCTAAGAAAAAAGC
>NZ_JAKUFR010000050.1:0-36566 GCF_022663555.1 Bacillus cereus group sp. BfR-BA-01381 | reverse complement strand
GGCAGAGAGGTCACACCCGTTCCCATACCGAACACGGAAGTTAAGCTCTCTAGCGCCGATGGTAGTTGGGACCTTGTCCCTGTGAGAGTAGGACGTCGCCAAGCAACTAAAAACACAAGTCTTTTGACTTGTGTTTTTTTGTGTTTTCGAACAGTATGCAAAAAGAAGTAATGGTAATACAAACACGTTGCCCAAGGATGAATCATATTATATAAGAAATCGATGTATATTTTTTTGTAAATTGTTAAGGAATAGAAGTATAAAATATGTCCATTTAAATAGGGAGGGAAAGATATGAAATCACAAAACGAAGTTTGTATTGTTTGTGAGACAGAAAGAAAAGAAGGGATATATGTTTATAATAATTTAATATGTTATGAATGTGAAAAGGACATGGTGAATACAGAAACAAATGATCCGAAGTATATATATTATTTAAAACAGCTTCGGAAATTAGAAGTATCATATTTTTAAATAGGCATATGCCTATTATTTTTTTTTGTTCTGTATAATAGATAAAGAATGAAATAATAAGGAAGAGATATAGATGAATCAAAATCGCATACCTTTATATGAAGCATTAATAGAGTTTAAAGAAAGAAGGCCGTTATCCTTTCATGTTCCAGGTCATAAAAATGGTTTAAACTTCCCTCAGGGGGCAGTAGAGGAGTTTAAAGATATACTATCTATCGATGTAACTGAGTTATCAGGGTTAGATGATTTACATAGTCCGTTTGAATGTATAGAGGAGGCACAACAATTATTAGCTGATGTATATGAAGTGGAAAAAAGTTATTTTTTAATTAATGGTTCAACAGTCGGGAACTTAGCAATGATTTTGTCTTGCTGTAGGGAACATGATATTGTTCTTGTACAAAGAAATTGTCATAAATCAATTATTAATGGTTTAAAATTAGCAGGAGCAAATCCAATTTTTTTAGATCCATGGATTGATGAAGCTTATAACGTACCCGTGGGAATTCATGATGAGATTATTAAGGAAGCAATTGAAAAATATCCAAATGCGAAAGCACTTATTTTAACACATCCTAATTATTATGGTATGGGGATGGATTTAGAGGAAAGCATTGCTTATGCACATGCACATAAAATTCCTGTGTTAGTAGATGAAGCGCATGGAGCTCATTTTTGTTTAGGCGGGGCATTTCCAAAGTCAGCTTTAGCATATGGTGCAGATATTGTAGTTCATTCCGCACATAAAACATTACCTGCGATGACGATGGGATCCTATTTACATATAAATAGCCGCTTAGTGAAAGAAGAAAGAGTTTCTACTTATTTAAGTATGCTACAATCTAGTAGTCCATCGTATCCAATTATGGCTTCTCTTGATATTGCACGCTTTACGATAGCGCGCATAAAAGAAAAGGGACATGATGAAATTGTCGAGTTTTTACGGGAGTTTAAAGAAGAATTGTCTTCTATCCCACAAATAGCTATTTTACAATATCCATTACAAGACGAGCTAAAAGTTACCGTACAGACGCGTTGTCAGTTATCAGGATACGAATTACAGTCTGTATTAGAAAAGGTTGGTATATATACCGAAATGGCAGATCCATATAATGTCTTATTTATTTTGCCTTTGCAAGTAAATAAGACGTATATGAAGGCTGTAGAGATGATCCGGGCGGCATTGCAATCTTATGAGGTGAAAGACAAGACGGAATCTATTCGTTATACTTATAAAGGAGAAATTTCTCCTTTACCGTATACATATAAACAACTGGAAGGATATGAAACAAAAGTAGTATCTGTAGAAGAAGCAGTTGGGATGATAGCGGCGGAAATGGTAATTCCATATCCACCTGGTATTCCATTGATTATGTATGGGGAAAGAATTACTTCAGAACATAAAGAGCAAATTATGCATTTAGAGAAAGCAGGCGCTCGTTTTCAAGGTAGCACGAAATATATGAAAGTGTATGATATAGAAAGTAGGTTTTAGGATGAAGGGATTATTTGTAACAATTGAGGGGCCAGAAGGTTCGGGTAAAACAACGTTAATTCAAGGTTTATTGCCATACTTTGAACAAAAGGAACAAAAGGTAATGGCGACGAGAGAACCAGGTGGTATTGCAATTTCTGAGGATATTAGAACGATTTTACATAAGCAAGAATATACGATGATGGAAGCACGTACAGAGGCACTTCTATATGCCGCTGCACGTAGACAACATTTAGTGGAAAAAGTTATGCCGGCACTTAATGAGGATTACCTTGTATTATGTGATCGTTTTATAGATAGCTCTTTAGCTTATCAAGGCTATGCAAGAGGGTTAGGTATGGATAAAGTATTTGAAATCAATCGTTTCGCAACAGAAGACTGCATGCCTAGTTTAACAATTTACCTAGACATTGAACCCGAGGTTGGTTTAGCTCGAATTGCAAAAGATGCAGGACGTGAAGTGAATCGGTTAGATATGGAAGATATCACTTTCCATAAACGTGTGCGTGAAGGGTATTTACAAGTTGTAGAACGTTTCTCGGATCGTATTGTATTAGTAAATGCTGATCAACCAATGGAAAAACTTATAGAAGAAGTTATTCAAGTTATAGAAGATAAATTGTTATAATAGAAGGAAAGAATGAAATAAGTGAGGTATGCATTATGACGAAGACGTGGGAGCAGCTTTCTGCTATACAACCCATCGGTGTAAAAATGTTGATGAATAGCATCGCAAAAGAGCGTATATCCCACGCTTACTTGTTAGAGGGAGGGAAAGGGACAGGAAAGTTTGCGACAGCAATTCAAATGGCAAAGAGTTTCCTCTGTTCTCAGCGGAATGGGGTAGAGCCTTGTCATGTATGTACAAATTGTAAGCGAATTGATTCAGGTAACCACCCAAACTTACATATTGTAAAACCAGACGGATTATCTATTAAGAAGCAGCAAATTCATGATTTACAAGAAGAGTTTTCAAAAACAGGATTAGAAGCAAATAAAAAAGTATATGTTATTGAGCACGCAGACCGTATGACAGCAAATGCGGCGAATACACTTTTGAAATTTTTAGAAGAACCAAGTAGTGATACAACAGCTATTTTACTTACTGAACAAAGTCATCAAATTTTAAATACGATTTTATCTCGCTGTCAAGTTGTTACATTTAGACCGTTACCTACGGAATCTTTAATTAGAAGATTACAGGATGAAGGTGTTACGACATCTTTATCGACACTTGCTGCACAACTCACAAATAGTTTTGATGAAGCTTTAGCTTTATGTAGTGATGAATGGTTTGCACAAGCACGAGCTTTAGTGATAAAATTATGTGAAGCGCTCGAAAAAGACAAAGCCTCTATTTTTTTTGTACAAGAAAAATGGGGAAAACACTTTGGAGAGAAAGAACAATTACAGCAAGGTTTAGATATGTTACTCCTTATTTATAAGGATTTATTATATGTTCAACTTGGAGAAGAAGATCGTCTTGTTTTTCATGAGCAGAAAGAGATGTTTGAATCTTTCTCCTACGCTCAGAAGCGCATTGTATCAGCTCTCTTTAATATATTAGAGGCAAAAAATAGAATCAACGCTAATGTAAATGCGCAGCTTGTGTTCGAACAGTTAGTGTTGCGGTTGCAGGAGGGATGACCGTTTTGTATGATGTAGTAGGTGTTCGCTTTAAGAAGGCCGGAAAGGTGTATTACTTTGATCCGAATCAGTTCGATATCTCTGAAAATGAGTTTGTAATTGTAGAAACGGTAAGAGGTATTGAATACGGAAAAGTAGTTATTACCAAAAAGCAAGTTGATGAAAACGACGTTGTATTACCGCTAAAAAAGGTTATTCGTATTGCAAATGAAAACGATCGTACCATTGTTGAAGAGAACAAACATGCTGCAAAAGAAGCATATCAAGTTTGTCAGCAAAAGGTAGTAGAACATAATCTTGATATGAAACTTGTAGATGTAGAGTATACGTTCGATCGCAATAAAATTATTTTCTACTTTACTGCGGATGGTCGGATTGATTTTCGCGAACTAGTGAAGGACTTAGCAGCAATTTTTAGGACAAGAATTGAACTAAGACAAATCGGTGTTCGTGATGAAGCGAAGATGCTTGGTGGTATTGGTCCATGTGGTCGTATGCTTTGTTGTTCTACTTTTTTAGGGGATTTTGAACCTGTATCCATTAAGATGGCAAAGGATCAAAATTTATCATTAAATCCTGCAAAAATCTCTGGTTTATGTGGTCGCTTAATGTGTTGCTTAAAATATGAGAACGATGAATATGAGGCAGCAAAGGAACAACTTCCTGATTTAGATCAACGTATACAAACCCCGCATGGTACTGGCCGTGTTATCGGATTAAATATTTTAGAAAGATTAATTCAAGTGGAACTAGTAGACAAGGAACGGATAGTAGAATATACGTTAGATGAGTTAGTGAATAAAGGGGTCGTTTCGAGTCAAACCACAGATTAATGAGGTGGGTGCTTGTGGAGAAAAAAGATATTTTTGCATCGGTTTCTAGTATGGAAGAGCAAATTGGACATTTATACAAACAGTTGGGAGAATTAAAACAACATCTTGCAGAGTTACTGGAAGAAAACCAACATATAAAAATGGAAAATGAAAATTTGCGACACCGCTTTGAAGAAGTGCAGATTAAAGAAAAACAAAAAACTCAAAAACGTAAAGAAGTGAAGCCGAAGACAGATATTGGTGAAGGCTATGATAATTTAGCAAGACTATATCAAGAAGGTTTTCATATTTGTAATCTGCATTATGGAAGTGTACGTAAAGAGGGAGATTGTTTATTCTGCCTGTCATTTTTAAATAAAAAGTGAAATTACCTTTCCAATTATCATTGGAAAGGTAATTTTTTATACATGAGAGTAGAATGAAATATGTTTTTTATCCCGCTTTAATGGGCAGTAAGACCCCCACCTCAAAATTCAGCGAAAGCAAAGAAGTTAGGTGGGGGTCGGGCTGATAATCAGTGGGAGATGAAGAAAACCCCCACTGATTAAAGTTTCACTTTATTAGTTGAAGATGAAATAGGGTAGGCTAAGTGTAAGAAAAGGAGTAACATATGAATTTATATGAAGATGAACGTTTAGATTACTTATTAGCGCAAGATTTGAAGATTATACAAAGTCCATCGGTATTTAATTTCTCGTTAGATGCGGTTTTACTTGCAGATTTTGCCTGGGTACCAATTCAAAAAGGTAATTTACTTGATTTGTGTACAGGTAATGCAGTTGTGCCCCTTCTATTAAGTACAAGAACGAAAGGGAATATTACTGGTGTAGAAATTCAAGAACGCTTATATGATATGGGAATAAGAAGTGTCCAATACAATAAGTTGGAAGAAAGAATTCACTTAATACACGGAGATTTGAAAGATATGCCGGAGAAACTTGGGCGTCATCAATATGATGTTGTCACATGTAATCCGCCTTATTTCCAAACACCTGCAACTTCTGAAAAAAATATGAATGAACATTTAGCGATAGCTCGTCATGAAATTATGTGTACACTAGAGGATGTTGTATCTACAAGTAGTCAGCTAGTAAAGCAAGGCGGGAAAGTAGCATTTGTACATCGTCCAGGTCGTTTGTTAGATATTGTTACATTAATGCGTAAATACAAAATTGAACCGAAGCGTGTACGATTTGTGTATCCTAAGGCAGGGAAAGAAGCGAATACATTGTTAATTGAAGGAATTAAGGATGGAAATGCCGATTTAAAAATATTGCCACCTCTTTTTGTATATGAAGAAAATAATGAATATACAAAGGAGATTCGTTCTATTTTATATGGAGAAGAATAAGCATTGTTTTTATGTAGTAGAGTGCTCTGACGGCAGTTATTATGCTGGATATACAAATCATATAGAAAAGCGAATTGAGACCCATAATAGCGGAAAAGGGGCCAAGTATACGCGTGCTAGACTTCCTGTTGTTTTAAAATACGTAGAATTTCATGAAGATAAGCGTACAGCTATGCAAGCAGAGTATTATTTTAAGCAATTAAATAGAAAACAAAAAGAAGAATATATGCAAAAAGGAGAACGCTATGTGGCAACAAAAAAGCTTTCAACAAAATGAAAAGGGAGTTTTATATTTAGTACCAACTCCTATTGGAAATTTAGAAGATATGACATTTCGTGCAATCCGAATTTTAAAAGAAGCTGATTTAATTGCTGCTGAAGATACGAGACAAACGAAAAAACTTTGTAATTATTTTGAAATTGAGACGCCTGTGATGAGTTACCACGAGCATAATAAGGAAGTAAGTGGTAAGAAAATATTAGAGAAGCTAGACGAGGGGAAAACTGTAGCACTTGTTAGTGATGCTGGTATGCCGTGTATTTCCGATCCAGGTTACGATATTGTTGTAGAGGCTGTAACAGAACAGTATCATGTAATCCCGCTTCCTGGGGCAAATGCAGCCCTTACAGCATTAATTGCATCAGGTCTTGAAACAAAACAGTTTTATTTCTATGGATTTTTACAAAGAAATAAAAAAGAAAGAAAAATGGAGTTAGAGAAGCTTCGTTATGTACAAACTACAATGATGTTTTATGAAGCGCCTCACCGCTTGGATGATACTTTAATCTCGATGCAAGAAGTATTGGGAAATAGAGAAATTGTATTATGTCGAGAGTTAACGAAAAAATTCGAGGAATTTATTCGTGGAACAGTTGAAGAAGCAATTGAGTGGACGAAACAAAATGAAGTTCGTGGTGAGTTTTGTATTTTAGTAGCTGGTTCAACGGAAGAACCTGCTCCAGAGGAACAATGGTGGGAATCTATTTCGGTATATGACCATATTGAACATTATATAAACGAAAAAGGTATGAATTCAAAAGAGGCGATAAAAACAGTTGCTAAAGATCGAGATTTGTCGAAACGCGATGTATATCAAATCTATCATGTTGATAAAAAATAAGCTTCTCATAATTGAGAAGCTTATTTTGCTGTTTCGATATAATCTTGAAGCTCGTTTAAGATTTGCTCAGCGCCTTCTTTGCTTAAGATAATTTTACCTTCAGCTAAAGATAGGTTACCATCAGATACTTCACCAGTTACTTGGCAAGTCATGTTTGGCTTATATTTTTTTAAGATGATTTTCTCGTCATCAACATAGATTTCAAGAGCATCCTTTTCTGCAATACCTAAAGTACGGCGTAATTCGATTGGAATTACTACACGACCTAATTCATCAACTTTACGAACGATACCAGTAGATTTCATAATTCTTTTCCTCCTAAAGAAATAGTTTATAAGTTTCGAGTCTATTTTTAGATTCGTCATTTTTCGACAAAATACCCTATGGACATATGATACCAATCATTTACATTTCCGTCAATTCTTTAATTCTATATTTTTTAAAAAGATTTATAGATTTCTTACTTCTTATATATAATAGAATGGGAGTAATTTCTACTATTATTTCACTTTATTTTCAGAAAAGTTTTTAAATTATAAGTAGAGATTGTATATTTTCTTGAAATATGAGTAATAGATGATAAATATACTAATCATTAACTCGTTTTTATCACGTATTAACAAGCAATAAGATTCTAAATTTAAAGTTCGTCCGGAGCAAAGAAGTTAAGTGGGAGTCGGGCTGCTCGTAAAGGCCCAATTGGTACGGGCTAATAATCCGCGGGAGGGAACAAAACCCCGACAGATTAAAGTTTCACTTTATATATAAGTTTTTGATATACTATTTATAAATACATATGAGGTTATCCGGGAGGTCCAAAACAATGACAGAGGAAAACAAATCCTTTTATATTACTACCCCAATTTATTATCCAAGTGGAAAATTACACATTGGACATGCTTATACAACGGTAGCAGGAGATGCGATGGCACGATATAAGCGTATGCAAGGATATAATGTTCATTATTTAACAGGAACTGATGAGCATGGACAGAAGATCCAAAAGAAAGCAGAAGAATTAAATGTTACACCACAAGCATATGTGGATAACATCGTTGCAGGAATTAAAGAACTTTGGAAGAAGATGGATATCTCTTATGATGATTTTATTCGTACAACGGAAGATCGTCATAAAGATGTTGTTGAAAAAATCTTCAAGCAACTAGTAGATCAAGGCGATATTTACCTTGATGAATATGAAGGTTGGTATTCTGTACAAGATGAGACTTTCTATACGGAGCACCAATTAGTAGATCCAATTATGGAAGGTGACAAAGTAGTTGGAGGAAAAAGTCCAGATAGTGGTCATGATGTAGAGCTTGTTCGTGAAGAATCTTATTTCTTTAGAATGGGTAAATACGTAGACAGACTATTAAAATTCTATGAAGAGAATCCACATTTCATTCAGCCAGAGTCTCGTAAGAATGAAATGATTAATAACTTCATTAAACCAGGCTTAGAAGATTTAGCAGTTTCTCGTACTTCATTTGACTGGGGAGTTCGTGTTCCAGGTAACCCGAAACACGTTATTTACGTATGGGTTGACGCGTTATCTAACTATATTACAGCATTAGGTTATGGAACAGAAAATGAAGAGATGTATAAGAAATTCTGGCCAGCAGATGTGCATTTAGTTGGAAAAGAAATCGTTCGTTTCCATACAATTTATTGGCCAATCATTTTAATGGCATTAGATTTACCTCTTCCGAAAAAAGTATTTGCTCACGGTTGGATTCTAATGAAGGATGGAAAGATGAGTAAGTCAAAAGGTAACGTAGTAGATCCAGTTACATTAATCGATCGTTACGGATTAGATGCATTACGTTATTACTTACTTCGTGAAGTTCCGTTCGGATCTGATGGCGTATTCACACCAGAAGGATTTGTGGAGCGTATTAATTTCGATTTAGCAAATGACTTAGGTAACTTATTAAATCGTACAGTAGCTATGATTGATAAATACTTTAACGGAGAAATCCCTGCATTTAAAGCAAATGTAACGGAATTTGATGGAACGTTAGTAACGTTTGCACAGGATACATTGAAAAAAGTAGAAGAAGCAATGGAGAATATGGAATTCTCTGTAGCTCTAAGCTCAATTTGGCAATTGGTTAGCCGTACGAATAAATATATTGATGAAACACAACCGTGGGTATTAGCAAAAGATGAGAATGATTGTGAAAAGTTAGCTTCTGTAATGGCTCATTTAGCAGAAGTACTTCGTCAAACAGGTATTATGCTTATGCCATTCTTAACAGTAGCACCAAGCAAGATGTTTGCTCAGCTTGGCCTTACTGAAGAAGCACACACATCTTGGGAAAGCCTGTCTACAATTGGATGCATTCCAGCTGGAACAAAAGTAGAAAAAGGAAACCCAATTTTCCCTCGTTTAGAAATGGAAGTAGAGGTAGAGTACATTAAAGAACAAATGAAAGCCTCTGCTCCTAAAGTAGAAGAGAAAAAAGAAGAAGAACCGAAGGCAGAAGAAATTACAATTGATGATTTCTTTAAAGTAGAACTACGCGTAGCTGAAGTACTATCTGCTGAACCTGTAAAAAAAGCAGACAAGTTGTTAAAAATTCAACTAGACTTAGGCACAGAAAAGCGTCAAGTTGTTTCTGGAATTGCAAAATTCTATTCGCCAGATGATCTAAAAGGTAAAAAGGTTATTTGTGTAACAAACTTAAAACCTGTAAAATTACGCGGTGAATTATCACAAGGTATGATTTTAGCGGGTGAAGAGAATGGCGTATTGTCATTAGCATCAATCGACCAAAATCTACCAAACGGTACAAAAATTAAGTAATTAAGACAAGAAAAGAGATGTTTCACGTGTAACATGTGTGAAGCGTCTTTTTTCTTTTTACACTCTCAATTTTTGCATTAAGATTGTAGTATTGTTATCGTTAAGTTATAAAAGAGCTTATTTGCGTAGAATAAATTTGATTTCAATATAAAAGGAGTTATGTATGATGTTGTTTGATACACATTCACATTTGAATGCAGAGCAATTTGAAGAAGACTTGCAAGAAGTAATTGCCCGAATGAAAGAAGCGGGGGTTACTTATACAGTTGTTGTTGGTTTTGATGAAGTAACGATAAAAAAGGCGATTGAATTAGCTGAAGCCTATGATTTTATTTATGCCGCGGTTGGATGGCACCCAGTTGATGCAATCGACATGACAGAAGAGCATTTAGCTTGGTTAGAAGAACTTGCTTCTCATCCTAAAGTCGTTGCACTTGGAGAAATGGGCTTAGATTATCACTGGGATAAGTCTCCAAAAGAAATACAGAAAGAAGTATTCCGTAAACAAATTGCATTAGCGAAAAAAGTAAAATTGCCGATTATTATACATAACCGCGATGCAACTCAAGATATTGTTGATATTTTAGAAGAAGAGAATGCAGCTGAAGTAGGAGGCATTATGCATTGCTTTAGCGGCAGCGTAGAGGTAGCAGAGCGATGTGTTGATATGAACTTTTTAATTTCGTTAGGTGGACCAGTTACATTTAAAAACGCTAAGAAACCGAAAGAAGTTGCTACGGAGATTCCATTAGAGAAATTATTAATAGAGACGGATTGTCCGTATTTAACACCACATCCATTTCGTGGAAAACGAAATGAACCAAGTTATGTAAAACTCGTAGCAGAAGAAATTGCGAACTTAAAAGGAATTTCTTATGAGGAAGTAGCAGAAATGACAACGAAAAATGCAAAAGCTTTATTTGGTGTTAAATAAAAGAGTGGGAGAACCCATTCTTTTTTTATTTTTGTGAAAAAATAGCAGGAGTGACAGAGAAGATAAGGACAAATGAGTAAGTGGTACAATAAGGAGAGAGAACAAAGTTTTGGACATTCTATTTTTTTAAAATGTAAGAATGGGGAAAATAATAATGGAAAAGTCGTCATTTTTTTGTTTTACTAAGTAGAGACGAAACGAGTGTGGAGGCAAGCATGAAAATTAAAGAGATTATCGTTGTAGAAGGTAAAGATGATACAGTTGCGATTAAGCGTGCTGTTGATGCGGATACAATTGAAACGAACGGTTCAGCAATCGGTGATCATGTTATTGAACAAGTTAAATTGGCGCTGCAAAAACGAGGCGTTATTATTTTTACAGATCCGGATTATCCTGGAGAGCGTATTCGAAAAATTATTTCTGATAAGGTGCCGGGATGTAAACATGCGTTTTTACCGAAGGAAGAAGCACTTGCTAAGAGGAAAAAAGGTGTCGGAATTGAACATGCTTCTAATGAATCAATTCGCCGTGCTTTAGAGAATATACATGAAGAAATGGAAGCTTACACAAGTGAAATCAGTTGGAGCGATCTAGTCGATGCAGGTTTAGTGGGCGGAGAAATGGCAAAGAGTCGCAGAGAAAGAATGGGTAAGCTATTAAAGATTGGTTATACAAACGCAAAACAGTTACATAAACGTTTACAAATGTTTCAAGTTTCAAAAGAATCATTTGCAGAAGCTTATAAGCAAGTCATACAGGAGGAAAGAAAATGAAGGATATCGCAACGCCAAATCGTACGAAAGACATTGTTGAGAAGTATGGATTTTCATTCAAAAAAAGTTTAGGGCAAAATTTTTTAATTGATACGAATGTATTAAACCGTATCGTTGATCACGCTGAAATTGGTTCAGAAAGTGGTGCAATTGAAATTGGACCAGGTATCGGTGCATTAACAGAACAATTAGCGAAGCGTGCTAAAAAAGTAGTGGCTTTTGAAATTGATCAAAGGTTATTACCGATTTTAGATGAGACGTTAGCTCCATATGGAAACGTTACTGTTATCAATAAAGATGTACTAAAGGCAGATGTACATGAGGTGTTTAGTGAGCAATTTGAGGAAGGGCAAGATGTAATGGTAGTAGCTAACTTACCATACTATATTACGACGCCAATTTTATTTAAATTGCTGGAAGAGAAATTACCGGTTCGTGGATTCGTTGTTATGATGCAAAAAGAAGTTGGGGATCGTTTAGCGGCTAAACCTGGAACGAAAGAGTATGGTTCTTTATCCATTGCTATTCAGTATTATACAGAGGTAGAAACAGTTATGACTGTACCGCGTACAGTGTTTGTGCCACAACCAAATGTTGATTCTGCAATTATCCGCCTCCTAAAGCGTCCGAAACCAGTGGTAGAAGTAACAGATGAGACATTTTTCTTTGAAGTAGTACGAGCAAGTTTTGCACAGCGTCGTAAAACTTTAATGAATAATTTATCAAATAATTTAAATGGTTTCCCGAAAGATAAAGAGCTGTTGGATCGAATTTTAACAGAAGTAGGAATTGATCCGAAACGAAGAGGTGAGACGCTATCTATCGAGGAGTTTGCAACATTAAGTAATGCATTAGTTCTTCATAAGTTATCATAAGAGTACAAAAGGGACAGTTCAATTTGAACTGTCTCTTTTGTCACCTTTCCCCTCCTACATTCATATTTTAAAAACAGGTAAGATGGCCTAACGAGTTTGGAGGTAGGAGAATGGTTTTACATGTTGGAGAATTAGTGGAACGATATTCTCATAATAGGGATATCCTTTTTCGTATTATAGAAATAAAAGGCGAGATAGCTATATTGTTTGGAGAGGAAATTAGATTAGTGGCAGATGCGCCACTTGAAGATTTAATTAGTATAGATCAACGAGAACATAAAAAGAGAGCGAAGCGTGAGAAAGAAACAATGGAGCGCACGTATCGTTTGTTTCAACAAGATTACGTATTAATGAAACAAAGGCATGAACACACTTCAACTGGTGGATATACAAGTGAAGTGAATTATTTTCAAATGCCAGGGCGTGTCTTGCACATAGATGGAGACCCGTTATATTTGCGTAAGTGCCTAGATTTATACAATAAAATTGGTGTTCCTGTACAAGGTATTCATTGTAAAGAAACAGAGATGCATGAAAAGGTAGTAGATTTAATAGATCATTTTCGTCCGGACATTTTAGTTATTACAGGGCACGATGCGTATACAAAATCAAAAGGGGTAAAGGGAGATTTAGCAGCATATAGGCATTCAAGGCATTTTGTACAGGCTGTTCGAGAAGTGCGAAAAAAATATCCATCATTGGATCAACTCGTTATTTTTGCTGGGGCATGTCAATCACACTTTGAAGCATTAATTCGAGCAGGCGCTAATTTTGCTAGTTCCCCATCTAGAATTAATATTCATGCACTAGACCCTGTATATGTGGTTGGTAAAATTAGTTTTACGTCATTTATGGAAAGGGTTAATGTATGGGATGTTGTACGTAATACGATTACTGGTGAAAAGGGGCTTGGCGGGATTGAGACGAGAGGGATTTTACGAACTGGATTACCCTTTCAACATTACGAAGAATAAGCAAGGTACATATGTATCTTGCTTTTTTGTATGGAGAGGATTTAAATCAGTTTGGATAAAAAGAGACAAGAACGCACAGACTACATAATGATACTTTTACAATATAGTATTTCTTCTATCTATTCGAACGCATGATGCTTTTATAATGATATTGTCTATGAGTTGCGGTTAATAATTGGGATAGATATATCGTGTTTTAAGTGTTCAATCTAAATTACAGCGAGGTGTAACGAAGTATATGTCAAAACGTTTAGATGAAATTAAAAGCGAATTAGATCACCATCTTGGACAGAGACTGATGTTAAAGGCGAACAGTGGGAGAAGAAAAACTGTAGAACAATCAGGTGTACTCGCAGAAACGTACCGTTCTGTTTTTGTTGTACAACTGGATCAACAAGAAGATGCGTTACAACGTGTATCGTATAGCTATGCGGATGTTTTAACAGAGACAGTAGAGTTAACATTTTATGGTGAACCTCATAATGAAGTGATTTTATAATTCATGTATCGTTACATATATTCCCACAAATGAAAAGCTATATTATTTTGCATACTAATTATACCGTAGCAAAATAAGGAGGGACTCTGCATTGAGTAGACGAAGAGGTGTCATGTCAAATCAATTTAAAGAAGAGCTTGCAAAAGAGCTAGGCTTTTATGATGTTGTTCAGAAAGAAGGATGGGGCGGAATTCGTGCGAAAGATGCTGGTAACATGGTGAAACGTGCTATAGAAATTGCAGAACAGCAATTAATGAAACAAAACCAGTAGTTGTAAGATACTTTCTATGCTACGGTAGCCGAGGAGTGATTCCTCGGCTTTTTGTACTATAAAAGGTGCCATCATTTTACATAAGTAGTTTCATTCTGAATGCTTTTCGTTATAATTAGGGAAGTGTCATCGTCTTACTATAAATTTATGGTAAAATAAACGATAAAAGATTGAGTACATAGAGTGGGTGAATAGATTGAAGCTACTAGTGAAAGCACCAGCAAAGATTAATCTGTCGTTAGATGTACTGGGAAAAAGACAAGACGGATATCATGAAGTGAAAATGATTATGACAACAATTGATTTAGCGGATCGTTTAGAACTAATGGAATTAGCAGAAGACCGTATTGAAATTTTATCCCATAATCGGTATGTCCCAGACGACCAAAGAAATCTGGCTTATCAAGCAGCGAAATTATTAAAAGAGAAGTTTAATGTGAAAAAAGGTGTATCTATTACTATTGAAAAAACGATTCCAGTAGCAGCTGGATTAGCGGGTGGAAGTAGTGATGCAGCAGCGACATTACGTGGTCTTAATAAATTATGGAATTTAGGGCTTACAATTGATCAATTAGCAGAGCTTGGCGCAGAAATTGGGTCAGACGTATCGTTTTGCGTATATGGTGGGACAGCAATTGCCACTGGAAGAGGAGAGCAGATTGAGCACATAAAAACTCCACCTTCTTGTTGGGTTATTTTAGCAAAACCCCATATTGGTGTATCTACTGCTGATGTGTATGGAAATTTAAAGTTAAATCGGGTTACACATCCAAATGTAGATAAAATGGTGGATGTCATAAATGCTGGTGACTACAAAGGGATTTGTGATACTGTTGGTAACGTTTTAGAAGATGTAACGTTTGCGATGCATCCTGAAGTTGCACGTATTAAGGCACAGATGAAGCGATTTGGAGCAGATGCCGTATTAATGAGTGGTAGTGGTCCAACTGTATTCGGTTTGGTGCACCATGATTCGCGAATGCATCGTATATATAACGGATTAAAAGGATTTTGTGAACAAGTATACGCAGTACGTTTATTAGGAGAGCGAGAAACGCTTGAATAAAGACGTATAATACGTTATGATTTGTTTAGAATATTCGTGATTTGAGGTGAGAGTATGAAAATTAGACGAAGTACAAGATTAGTCGATATGACTTATTACTTGTTACAAAACCCTCGTCAGCTAGTTTCTCTCACTTTTTTTGCTGAAAGGTATCAATCAGCTAAGTCTTCTATTAGTGAAGATTTAGTTATTATTAAGCAAACGTTTGAACAACAAGGGGTCGGCACATTGCAAACGATACCAGGAGCAGCAGGAGGAGTGAAATATATACCATATATAAGTGAAGAAGAGGCAGATCTAATTATTGGTGAGCTTTGTAGCTTATTCGAAAATCCAGATCGTATTTTGCCTGGTGGTTACTTATATATGACAGATCTTTTAAGTAATCCTCGTCATATTAATGGCGCAGGTCGTTTATTTGCTTCTGTTTTTGCTAGGCAACCAATTGATGCAGTTATGACGGTCGCAACGAAGGGTATTCCACTTGCATATGCAGTGGCGAACTACTTAGATGTACCGGTAGTGATTGCAAGAAAAGATAATAAGGTAACAGAAGGACCCACTGTTAGTATTAACTATGTATCAGGTTCTTCTAAGCGAATTCAAACAATGACGTTAGCAAAGCGTAGCCTTCCAGAAGGATCAAATGTTTTAATTATTGATGACTTTATGAAAGCTGGCGGGACAATTCAAGGTATGATGAGTATGTTAGAAGAGTTTAAGGCTAATGTTGTTGGTATTGGTGTATTAGTAGAATCCACGGATATTGAAGAAAGACTAATTAATAACTTTGTATCATTGATTCGTCTATCGGAAGTTGATGTGAAAGAAAAAGCGATTCAAGTGGAAAAGGGAAATTATTCACTGGCACCATTTGATGAAGGGCTTGTAGAGGCTGAGTAAAAAGGTAAAGCAAATAGCTTTATCTTTTTTTATTCTATTTATAAGTTATAAAATAGATGGACAAACTGCTTTTCGTGCACTATTTTTAAAGAGTAAAAATAAATAATAAAAGGGTGAAAAGTATGAAAGTTGTTCAAACAAAAAATGCACCACAAGCAATTGGACCATATTCACAAGGGATTATTGTAAATAATATGTTTTACAGTTCAGGACAAATTCCGTTAACTGCAAATGGAGAGCTTGTAGCAGGAGACGTAACAGTACAAACAGAGCAAGTATTTCAAAATTTACAAGCAGTATTAGAAGAAGCAGGTGCTTCATTTGATACGGTAGTAAAAACAACAGTATTCTTAAAAGATATGGATGATTTTAATGCTGTTAATGAAGTATATGGATCTTATTTCTCTGCTCATAAGCCAGCTCGTTCTTGTGTACAAGTAGCAAAATTACCGAAAGATGTTTCAGTTGAAATTGAAGTAATTGCCCTAGTTAAGTAATTCTTTGTAAGCGATAACCTCTACTAATCTCTATATTCAATTACATTAAAAATTTTTATCTTAAAAATTTTTAAAAAATTAAAGGGAAAATAGAAATTTTGTGGAATTTATACAAATATATCGCTTATTTAGAAAAGGGTGGTGAACACAAGATGGAAGTGACTGACGTAAGATTACGCCGCGTAAACACAGAAGGCCGCATGAGAGCAATTGCCTCTATTACTCTAGACCATGAATTTGTTGTTCATGATATTCGTGTAATTGATGGTAATAATGGATTATTTGTAGCAATGCCAAGTAAACGTACTCCAGATGGAGAATTCCGTGACATTGCACATCCAATTAATTCTGGTACACGCTCTAAAATTCAAGATGCGGTTTTAACAGAGTATCATCGTTTAGGCGAGTTAGAAGAGGTTGAGTTTGAAGAAGCGGGTGCTTCGTAAAATTCGAATGAAAAGGGCTTTTTAGAGAAGCCCTATAATTTTGCAACAAACTCCTGTAAGCATTTACAGGGGTTTGTTTTTTGTGTTTATACATATATCTTGTTCGGAAAATTATAAATTAATAAAAAGAAAGGGGGAACTTCTAATTTTTTCAAAATCATTTTAAATAGTATAGCTTATTTCTTAAAAAAGATACTAAAGAGTAAAACATCTTATAAGAATTATGGTAAAATTTAATAGTTAAAATGTGTTTCTTGAAATATATGATGATTTAGGATAATATCGTTAATGGATAAATAGGTTGCGATGGAGGGTCTATATGTCAAACAGATTTGCAGTGATTCTAGCGGCAGGTAAAGGCACACGTATGAAGTCTAAGCTATACAAAGTGCTTCATCCTGTATGTGGAAAACCTATGGTACAACATGTTGTCGATCAAGTATCTCAATTAGGATTGCAGAAACTTGTAACAGTCGTAGGACATGGTGCTGAAATGGTACAAGAACAGCTAGGAAACGTAAGTGAGTTTGCATTACAAGCAGAACAACTTGGTACAGCACATGCTGTAGATCAAGCTGCAAGTGTACTTGCAAACGAAGAAGGAACAACTTTAGTTATTTGTGGTGATACGCCGCTGATAACTGCTGAAACGATGGAAGCATTACTTCAGCAACATAAAGAAGCAGGGGCAATGGCAACGGTATTAACAGCTTACATAGAAGAACCTGCTGGATATGGTCGTATCGTTCGTAATGAGAATGGTCATGTTGAAAAGATTGTTGAGCATAAGGATGCAAATGAGAAAGAATTAGCTATTAAAGAAATCAATACAGGTACGTATTGTTTTGATAATAAAGCTTTATTCGCTTCACTTTCTAAAGTTTCAAATGATAACGTACAAGGTGAATATTACCTGCCAGATGTTATTGAAATTTTAAAAAATGAAGGTCATATTGTATCAGCTTATCAAACAGAGCACTTCGATGAAACGTTAGGTGTTAACGACAGAGTCGCTCTATCGCAAGCGGAAATTATTATGAAAAACCGTATCAACCGAAAGAACATGGTAAATGGTGTTACTATTATTGATCCAAGTAACACGTATATTTCTGCTGATGCAATTATCGGTAGTGATACAGTTCTTCATCCAGGAACAATTATTGAGGGGAACACTGTAATTGGTTCTGATTGTGAGATTGGACCGCATACAGTAATTCGCGATAGTGAAATTGGAGATCGTACGACAATTCGTCAATCTACTGTACATGATAGTAAGCTTGGTACAGAAGTATCGGTTGGCCCATTTGCACATATTCGCCCAGATTCAGTTATTGGAGATGAAGTACGCGTTGGAAACTTCGTGGAAATCAAAAAAACTGTTTTTGGTAATAGAAGTAAAGCTTCACACTTAAGTTATATCGGGGATGCACAAGTTGGAGAAGACGTGAATCTTGGTTGTGGTTCAATTACGGTGAACTATGACGGTAAGAATAAATTCAAAACTGTGATTGGTAACGGGGTATTTATTGGATGTAATTCAAACCTTGTTGCTCCTGTAACAGTTGAAGACGGTGCTTATGTGGCAGCAGGCTCTACAATTACAGAGAATGTTCCATCAAAAGCATTGTCTGTAGCACGTGCACGTCAAGTTAATAAAGAAGACTATGTTGATCAATTGCTGAATAAGAAAAAATCATAATGTGGAGGGTTAATCTAGATGTCGACTCAATATCTAAATTCTAATTTGAAAGTATTCTCTTTAAACTCTAATAAGGAACTTGCTGAGCAAATTGCAAAGCACATTGGAGTAGGACTAGGAAAATGTTCTGTTGATCGTTTTAGTGATGGAGAAGTTCAAATTAACATTGAAGAAAGTATCCGTGGTTGCGATGTATTCATTATTCAATCTACAAGCTTCCCAGTAAACGAACATATCATGGAATTACTTATTATGATCGATGCATTAAAGCGTGCATCTGCAAAAACAATTAATATTGTTATTCCTTACTATGGTTATGCGCGTCAAGACCGTAAAGCGCGTTCTCGTGAACCAATTACATCGAAACTTGTAGCAAACTTGCTTGAAACAGCAGGTGCAACTCGTGTAATCACTCTAGATTTACATGCTCCACAAATTCAAGGGTTCTTTGATATCCCAATCGACCACCTAATGGGTGTACCGATTCTTTCAGATTACTTTGAAACAAAAGGTCTTAAAGATATCGTAATCGTGTCACCTGACCACGGTGGAGTAACTCGTGCTAGAAAAATGGCAGATCGCCTAAAAGCACCAATCGCTATTATTGATAAGCGTCGTCCTCGTCCGAACGTATCTGAGGTAATGAACATTATCGGTAATATTGAAGGTAAAACAGCAATTTTAATTGATGACATCATTGATACAGCTGGTACAATTACATTAGCAGCAAACGCTCTTGTTGAGAACGGTGCTTCTGAAGTATATGCTTGCTGTACACACCCAGTATTATCTGGTCCAGCAATTGAGCGTATCCAAAACTCAAATATTAAAGAGTTAGTTGTAACGAACTCTATCGTATTACCAGAAGAGAAGAAAATCGACAAAGTACATGAACTTTCAGTTGCTCCACTAATCGGAGAAGCAATCATTCGTGTATACGAAGAAGAATCTGTAAGTGTATTATTCAATTAATTGGATAGAATGAGACGTAACCAAGATTGGTTACGTCTTTTCGTATCGAAAAAAGAAAGTAGTGGTACAAGAATGAAATTGATAGTAGGACTTGGGAACCCAGGTAGAGAATATGAATTAACAAGGCATAATATTGGATTTATGGCGATTGATGAACTTGCGAAGCGTTGGAATATTGCTTTGAACGAACAAAAGTTTAAAGGAGTATTTGGTGCAGGATTTGTTAATGGAGAAAAAGTAATCTTATTAAAGCCACTTACATATATGAATTTATCTGGGGAAAGCATTCGTCCGCTAATGGATTACTATAAAATTGATGTAGAGGACTTCGTTGTTCTGTACGATGATTTAGACATCCCTGTAGGTAAATTACGCCTTCGTATGAAAGGCAGTGCGGGTGGACATAATGGTGTGAAATCAACAATTTCACATTTAGGAACACAAGAGTTTCAACGTATCCGCATGGGAATCGATCGTCCGAAAAATGGAATGAAGGTAGTAGATTACGTATTAGGACGTTTTACATCAGAAGAGATTCCTGATGTAAATCATTCTATTGAAAAAGCAGCAGATGCATGTGAAGAGTGGTTAAATAAACCTTTTCTTCAAATTATGAATACTTTCAATAGTTAAGGGTACAATTGGGAATATTTTATTTTATTTTTACCCATACTAGCAGTAATTGAATTTTTAGGAGGCTAGTATGGAAGGTTATTATTATTGCAGACATTGCGGGAGTAATGTAGGCTCCGTTACCGCAGAAAAAGTATATAGCGACGTTTTATTTCAACTAACAGAGCAAGAAGTAGTGGAGATGATTCATTTTCATGAGAATGGAAATATATATATAAAAACGATTTGTGAATTGTGTCAAGAAACGCTCGCATCTTATCCTGAGTATTATGAATATGAAAAATTTCTGCAATAAAATGTTGTCGCTTTGGCATGTCCAAAGCATTTTTCTGTTTTCTTTTTCCGAAATATTTGCATAAAATATAGTGGCTTGCTCTTTTATGTTGAGAGGGGTTTTGAAAATGATAGGTTTATTAGAGCAATTTTATAAAAATGAAGAGATCCAATCGGTCATTAATGGATTAGAAGATGGGTTAAAAGAGCAACTTGTATCAGGTATGGCAACCTCTTCTCGTTCGTTATTAATGGCGGCCTTATATAAAAAAACAAAAAAATCACAACTTATTGTGACGCATAATTTATATCAAGCACAAAAAGTACATGAAGACTTAGTGGCGTTACTTGGTGAAAAGGATGTATGGCTATATCCAGTAAATGAATTGATAGCATCAGAACTTGGTGTTGCAAGCCCAGAATTGAAGGCGCAACGTATTGAAGTGTTAAATCGCTTAGCTGCAGGAGAGCATGGGATTATTGTAGCACCAGTTGCAGGACTACGCAGATTTTTACCAATGAAAGAGTTGTGGAAGCAAAGGCAAATCGAAATCAGTCTAGGGCAAGAGATTGATTTAGATACATTTTTGCATACTTTACATCATATTGGCTATGAGCGTAAGTCTATGGTAGAAGCTCCTGGAGAATTTAGTTTGCGTGGGGGAATATTAGATATATATCCACTAACTGAAGAGTTACCATTTCGTATTGAATTTTTCGATACAGAAGTCGATTCTATTCGATTATTTGATGTGGATGAACAGCGCTCTCAAGATAAAAAAGAAAGTGTTAGATTTGGTCCAGCAACAGAGTTTTTATTTTCGCAGGAAGAATTGAAATCAGGAATTAAGCATCTTGAAGAAGGTCTGACTAAGACGATGCAAAAACTTTCTGATGATAAGTTGAAGACTACAGTACTTGAGACGGTAAGTCATGAAATTGAGATGTTGAAAAACGGGCAAAGTATAGAACAGATGTTTAAATATTTATCTATTTTCTATAACGAACCTGCTAGTCTGATAGATTATTTACCAGAAGATGGTGTTGTGATTTTAGATGAGATTTCACGTATTCAAGAAACAGCATCACATCTTGAAACAGAAGAGGCGGAATGGTATATATCCCTTCTTGGTGAGGGAACAATCATTCAAGATTTATCTTTCTCTCATTCGTTTGAAGAATTTCTTCATCATAAAAAAAGAAGTTTTGTATATTTAACGTTATTCTTACGCCACATAGCACATACACATCCGCAAAACATTGTGAATGTGACATGTAAAACAATGCAAGATTTCCATGGGCAGATGCAGTTGTTGAAAACTGAAATTGATAGATGGAACGAAGGGCATTTTACGACTGTGGTGCTAGGTACAGATGATGAACGTGTGAAAAAACTACAACATATTTTAAGTGATTATGATATTGAGGCAGATATTGTAGAGGGTACAGATATATTATTGCCTGGAAGGTTACAAATTGCTGTAGGTGATTTACATGCAGGATTTGAAATGCCGATGCAAAAGCTTGTTGTCATTACTGAAAAAGAGCTTTTTCATAAGAAAGTTAAAAAATCACAACGTAAGCAAAAGTTATCGAATGCTGAACGTATTAAAAGTTATTCGGAATTAAAAGTTGGGGATTATGTAGTTCATGTAAATCATGGTATAGGTAAATTCTTAGGTATTGAGACATTAGAGATTAACGGTGTTCATAAAGATTATTTGAATATTAAATATCAAGGTAATGATAAGTTATACGTTCCAATTGAACAAATTGACCAAGTGCAAAAATATGTAGGATCTGAGGGTAAGGATCCGAAAGTTTATAAACTGGGCGGAAATGATTGGAAGAAGGTCAAAACGAAAGTTGAAAAATCTGTACAAGACATTGCGGATGACCTAATTAAACTATATGCTGAGCGCGAAGCTTCAAAGGGTTATGCATATACACCGGATACGGCAGAACAACAAGAATTCGAGTCCTCTTTCCCGTATCAAGAGACAGAGGATCAATTACGTTCTATTGAAGAGATTAAAAAGGATATGGAACGCGGACGTCCGATGGATAGGCTTCTTTGTGGTGATGTAGGATATGGAAAGACGGAAGTAGCTATTCGTGCGGCGTTTAAAGCAATTATGGATGAAAAACAAGTTGCAATTTTAGTGCCGACAACAATCCTTGCACAACAACACTATGAAACAATTCGAGAGCGTTTTCAAGATTATCCAATCAATATAGGATTATTAAGTAGATTCCGTACGAGAAAGCAGCAAAATGAAACAATTAAAGGTTTAAAAGATGGCACAGTAGATATTGTAATCGGAACGCATCGTATTTTATCTAAAGATGTTACTTATAAAGATTTGGGTCTTCTTATTATTGATGAAGAACAAAGATTTGGCGTAACGCATAAAGAAAAAATTAAACAATTAAAAGCAAATGTTGACGTATTAACATTAACGGCAACTCCGATTCCGCGTACGCTTCATATGTCTATGCTTGGTGTGCGTGATTTATCTGTTATTGAGACGCCGCCGGAAAATCGTTTCCCAGTTCAAACATATGTAGTAGAGTATAATCCAGCGTTAATGCGAGAAGCGATAGAACGCGAACTTGCAAGAGGTGGTCAAGTTTACTTCCTGTATAATCGTGTGGAGGATATCGAACGAAAAGCAGATGAAATTTCGATGTTAGTTCCAGATGCGCGTGTAACTTATGCACATGGGAAAATGAATGAGAGTGAATTAGAGTCTGTTATGCTATCGTTTTTAGAAGGACAGCATGATGTTCTTGTAAGTACAACGATTATTGAGACGGGTGTAGATATTCCAAATGTAAATACATTAATTGTATTTGATGCAGATCGTATGGGATTATCGCAGTTGTATCAGCTACGTGGGCGTGTTGGACGTTCTAATCGTGTTGCATATGCTTACTTTGCATACAAACGGGATAAAGTGTTATCAGAAGTTGCGGAGAAGCGTCTGCAAGCCATTAAGGAGTTCACAGAGCTTGGATCTGGTTTCAAAATTGCGATGCGAGATTTATCAATTCGTGGTGCTGGTAACTTGTTAGGAGCCGAACAACATGGATTTATTGATTCTGTCGGCTTTGATTTATATTCTCAAATGTTAAAAGATGCAATTGAACAGCGTAGAGGAACAGACGGAGTTGAAAATACAGTTAATGTTGAAATTGATTTAGAAGTAGATGCATATTTACCGGATGCTTATATTTCAGATAGTAAACAAAAAATCATGATGTATAAACAGTTTAGAGGTGTTTCTGCGATTGAGGATATCGAAGAGTTGCAGGAAGAGATGATAGATAGATTTGGTGATTACCCGCAAGAAGTTGGTTACTTATTACAAATCGCAAATATTAAAGTGTTGGCAATGAAAGAACAAATTGAGTTAATTAAACAAAATAAATTTGAAGTAACAATTCTGTTCTCAGAACAAGCGAGTCAAAACATTGATGGCGGAAAATTATTCATGCTCGGAAATAGTTTTGGACGTATGATTGGTTTAGGAATGGAAGGATCACAATTGAAAATCGTCATGAAAACAAATGGCTTAGAGACATCGAAGTGGTTAACAATTGCTGAAAATTTATTAAAAGGCTTGCCAGATGTAAAAAAAGAAGTCATAAATGCCTAATATTAGATAAAAAAATGCAATTCGACGTGCATAGAAGAACTAATGTGTAAAATACTATGTCTAACAGTTGGTGATTTTTACATGAACAGGTAAATTCACCACTTTGATCATCAGTAGAAAGTGAGGCAGCATTAGAATGAAAGCAACTGGAATCGTACGTCGAATTGATGATTTAGGTAGGGTAGTAATCCCGAAGGAAATTCGTAGAACTTTACGTATTCGAGAAGGGGACCCACTAGAAATATTTGTAGATCGCGATGGAGAAGTAATTTTAAAGAAATATTCTCCAATTAGCGAGCTAGGTGATTTTGCAAAAGAATATGCAGATGCTTTATATGATAGCTTAGGACATAATGTGCTTGTGTGTGATCGAGATTCTGTTATCGCAGTATCAGGTGTATCAAAAAAAGAATACTTAAATAAAAGCGTTGGCGATCTAATTGAAAAAACGATGGAAGAAAGAAAGTCTGTTATTATGACGGACGAAAGTGATATTTCCATTATTGATGGTGTAACAGAAAAGGTTCATTCTTATACAGTTGGACCGATTGTTGCAAATGGAGACCCAATTGGAGCTGTCATTATTTTTTCAAAAGAAGCGATTATAAGCGAAATAGAGCACAAGGCGGTCAATACTGCTGCCAGTTTCTTAGCGAAACAAATGGAACAGTAAAGGTGTATAATTTTAGAAGTAGCAATCTTTCCTAATTATGATATTTCTTTTTGAGAAATCAATTATTTGGAGATATATGTATATTGAATGAAGGTAGCGTTTTGCTACCTTTTTTCATTGAATATTTCTAGCGTTACACGAATGTATTGTTACTGGTGTAGGTAAGGAAGCTTGTCCTTTTCTTTATGATATAATACGAGGGGTGAGAATAGAAAAAGGAGTTTTCTTGCATGGAATCGAAGAAGTATCAAGCCTTTTGGCGTGGGGCTATTATATTAACAATCGCAAGTTTTGTTACAAAGGTATTAAGCGCCTTTTACCGTATTCCATATCAAAATATAGCGGGTGACGTTGGTTTTTATATTTACCAACAAATTTATCCGTTTTATGGATTTTGTTTAATTTTAGCTACTTATGGGTTCCCCATTATAATTTCAAAAATGGTTGCGGAACGATTAGAGCGAGGGAAAAAACAAGAAGCAGAAGAAATTATTTGTGTATCTTTTTGGTTTTTATTAGGGATTGGTTTCATAGGATTTTTTACATTGTTCTTTGGTGCCGAAGCAATTGCGATAGCTATGGGCGATATACACTTAGATAAGCTATTACGCGTTATTTCCTTTTCATTCATATTGATGCCGTTTTTATCTGTAGCAAGAGGATATTTCCAGGGGTTCAATAATATGATGCCAACAGCTGTTTCGCAAGTGATAGAACAAACGATTCGTGTTTCTATTATTGTATTTTTATCTCTATTCCTAATTGCTCACGAATTTGATTTATATACAGTTGGTGCAGGTGCTATGCTCGGTTCAATCGCAGGTGGATTGATTGGGATTATCGTACTTATACTTTATATGCGTCATGACTTTCGTTCTATATTCTTCAAAAGTGTAAAGAGGATTAAAGGGAAAAAGAAGATTATAAAAATCCTGTTTTGGCAGGGGTTAGCAATTTGTGTTAGTAACTTAGTGCTTATTTTTATACAGATGGCTGATTCTATTTCTTTCTATTCTTTACTTATTGGAGCAGGAGAGCCAGCTGAAAGTGCAAAGGTGTTAAAAGGTGTTTATGACAGAAGTATCCCGCTTATGCAATTAGGTACTGTCGTGACAACTTCCTTCTCGTTGTCGCTTATTCCAATTATTACAGCAGCGAAGGAAAGAGGAGATCTTACCTTTATTCGAGAAAAGGTAAGGCTAGCGATGAAAATAACATTTGTTATCGGATTTGCAGCAGCCATTGGATTAACTTGTATTATCCAGCCTACGAATATTATGTTGTTTGAAAATAGTGATGGGTCAGATGTTTTATCTATTTTATCTTTATCTATTTTATTTAGTTCATTGTCGATTACAACTGCTTCTATTTTGCAAGGGTTAGGACAAACATTAAAACCAGCAATATTCGTTATATTTGGCGGTTGTTTAAAGTTAGCTTTAAATTATATATTAATGCCGTATTTTAGTGTGAAGGGAGCTGCAATTGCAACGCTAGTTGCGTTAATTGTAATTTCTATACTAAATAGTGTATTACTTATGCGAGCTGTATCCGAATCGCTTATCGACAAACGGAATATGTTGGGTGTAGTTATTAGTGGTATCGGTATGGGATTTGTACTAATAATGTTTATGCGTGTATTGCAAATGTCTGGATTAGTAATGGATACAAGTCATAGAGGTGTTGCAACACTTGAGGCGTTGTTAGGTGTAGCCATCGGCGGATTGGCATATATGTTTTTAATTTTAAAATTACGTGTATTTACAAAAGCGGAAATAGGAACCGTTATGAAAAAAGAGAAAAAAGAAGGTTCATTGAAGAAGAGTGGATAGAGGTGGCAGGTTGTGAGTGGAATCATTACTATTTTAGGATTAGGTGCTGGTGAATTAGATCAGTTAACGATGGGTGTATATCGAAAAATAAAAGAAGCAGATCACATGTTTGTTAGGACGAAGGAACATCCCGTTATAGAAGAGTTGGAGAAAGAAGGTATACAATATACTGCCTTTGACAATGTATATGAAGCGCATGATACATTTGAAATTGTATATGAAACAATTGCGAATACATTGTTAGAACAAGCTGAAGGTACAGAAATCATCTATGCTGTTCCAGGGCATCCGCTTGTAGCGGAAAGAACGGTTCAACTACTGTTGGAAAAAGGCGAGATAGCGA
Source organism: Bacillus cereus group sp. BfR-BA-01381 (assembly GCF_022663555.1). NCBI lineage: Bacteria > Bacillati > Bacillota > Bacilli > Caryophanales > Bacillaceae > Bacillus > Bacillus cereus group sp. BfR-BA-01381. Next base: position 9,517 of record NZ_JAKUFR010000050.1, on the reverse strand, counting down.
ATGTTGAAGTGCGAATTGAAGGTGGGCAAAGTTTCCTTGATCCTATGTTTGCAAGTCTTAAGATTGATCCGATTGAAGGGTTCCAATTAATTGACGCCACATCATTTGAAAGAGGACAATTAGAATTACGTCAACACTTAATCTTTTGCCAAGTATATGACGCATTCGTTGCATCAGATGTGAAATTAACATTAATGGAGATGCTGCCAGATGATTATGAAGTGTATATCGTAACAGCTGCAGGGACTTCATTTGAGCAAGTGAAAAAGGTGCCGTTGTACATGTTAGATCATGAAACGGAGTTGAATAACTTAACGAGTGTATATGTACCACCAGTTCAGGAACGTGAGTCCTTATATCAACAGTTTGATGTACTTCGAGAAATTATTGCAGACCTTCGTGGTCCAAATGGTTGCCCGTGGGATAAAAAGCAAACACATCAATCTTTAAAGAAGTATTTAATTGAGGAAGCGTATGAAGTGTTAGAAGCAATTGATGAAGAGGATGATGATCACTTAGTAGAAGAACTAGGTGATGTATTATTACAAGTTATGCTTCATGCCCAAATCGGAGAGGACGAAGGTTGGTTCTCTATAGATGATATTATTCGAACTTTATCTGAGAAAATGGTTCGTCGTCATCCGCATGTATTTGGGAATACGGATGTAAATAATGCCGATGAAGTAATTGCCAATTGGGAAGAAATTAAAAAACAAGAAAAAGGGTTTGTAAAAGAATCTGTTTTAAATGGAGTTCCAAAAAGTTTGCCGCAGTTACTACGCGCTTATGAAATCCAGAAAAAAGCTGGTAAGGTTGGTTTCGATTGGGTGGATGTACAGCCGATGATAGAGAAAGCCTTAGAAGAATGGCAAGAGTTCCAACAAGAAGTCGCAAACATGGATGAGGCGAAGATGTTAAGTGAATTTGGCGATTTACTATTTGCGTTTGTTAATATAGCTCGTCATTATAAAATAGATCCAGAAGAAGCGTTACGTTCAACAAATGAGAAATTCGTCAGTCGTTTTTTATACATGGAAGCAAAGGTAGCTGAAATGAATAAAGAGATGCAAGATTTATCATTAGAGCAGTTAGATGTTTTCTGGGAAGAGGCAAAACAAACAGAGCGTTAATAGGGGGATTTAATATGCGTCTAGATAAGTTTTTAAAAGTATCACGTTTAATTAAAAGAAGAACATTGGCGAAAGAAGTAGCTGATCAAGGAAGAATATCCATTAACGGTCAAGTGGCAAAAGCAAGTTCGGATGTGAAAGTAGCTGATGAATTAACAATTCGTTTTGGTCAAAAAATAGTAACTGTAAAAATAAATGAATTGAAAGAAACGACTAAAAAAGAAGATGCAGCAAATATGTATAGCTTAGTTCGTGAAGAAAAAGTAAAGGCCGAAGAAGGCTTGTTCTAAAATCGATTATCCCTTCATACATTACTATTAGCTAGTATAAATGTATGGGGGGATTTACGTGAATAATGGTTACTCACCTATGTCTTCTAATCAACAAAATGTTTCTGTAGAGCATGATATTATTATGCGTGGCAGACGTGTAATTGATATTACCGGTGTAAAGCAGGTAGAGAGTTTTGATAGCGAAGAGTTTTTACTTGAGACTGTAATGGGCTTTTTAACAATTCGTGGTCAAAATTTGCAAATGAAAAATTTAGATGTAGAAAAAGGTGTTGTATCGATTAAAGGGAAAGTTCATGAGATGCTGTATATTGATGAGAATCAAGGGGAGAAAACTAAAGGCTTCTTTAGTAAGTTGTTTAAATGAGTCTAACAATTCAGTTGTATACGATGCTCTCAATGATCGGAATGGGTGCTTGGATTGGAGCGTCTTTAGATACATACCAACGATTTTTAAAACGTCAAGAACGTAAGCGTTGGATTGTATTTATACATGATATACTATTTTGGATTGTCCAAGCATTATTCGTTTTTTACGTATTGCTTCTTGTAAATGAAGCTGAACTACGTATATATGTATTTTTAGCATTATTATGTGGTTTTGCGGCATATCAAAGCATGTTGAAAGCAATATACATGAGACTGTTAAATTTTCTCATCTATATTTTTGTGCAAACAACACACTTTTTTGTTCAAATTATACAGCTACTCATGATAAAACCTGTTATTATTATAGCGCAGCTATTTATTGCATTTATATTATTCTTATTTCGTATACTGCTTTCAATTGGACATGTGTTATGGAAAATGGTGATTTGGATATTACTTTTCATATGGAAAGTTTTTTTCTGGCCTGTTCGATTTATTGCTTCGCTCATATGGAAACTTCTCCCTAATCGTGTTAAACTTTTTATAATGAAGCATGTAGGATTCCTGCAATATATAGCAAAATTGAAGGGACATATCTTCCAATTATGGGAGCGTATAAAAAAGAAGTTAGGGGGACCTCGGAAATGAGGGAACTGAGACAAAGAACAATCGAAAAACAGAGTCCAAATCCTGTTAAAGAGCATATAATACAAACGGATGAGAACAGGAAGCGACTTTATCGCCGTTTAGCGGTTTTTCTTGTCTTTGCTTTTACAATTATTGCGAGTATTAGTGTAACGTTTTATCAACAAAACAGTTCCATTAAAGCAAAAGAAGCAAAAGTTAAGGACATGAAAAAAGAACTGGATTCATTAACGAACAAAGAAAAGAGTCTAAAAGACGAAGTTCAAAAGTTAAATGATGAAGAGTACGTATTAAAGATTGCTAGAAGGGATTATTTCTTCTCTGGAAAAGGGGAGATAATTTTTCCTGTTTCTAAGTAGAGTATGTCTTATTGACACTATATTTTAGGATTATATATAATAAAGTAAAATTTGACTTTTTAACCACTAAGGAGGAGCATTTTTTTTATGTCAATCGAGGTAGGCAGCAAGTTACAGGGTAAAGTAACAGGTATTACAAATTTTGGGGCTTTTGTGGAGCTGCCAGAAGGCTTAACGGGTCTTGTTCATATTAGTGAAGTTGCTGATAATTATGTGAAAGATATTAACGATCACTTAAAAGTGGGCGACCAAGTAGAAGTAAAAGTTATTAACGTTGAAAAAGATGGTAAGATCGGTCTATCTATTAAAAAAGCGAAAGAGCGTGAAAAAACAGAAGGAGATCGTCCACGTGGTGAATACCAACGCGGTGGTGATCAACAACGTTCTGGACGTCCACAACGTAATCGTTCTTTCAACAGAGATAACCGTGGTGGCGGTAACGACCGTGCTCCAAAAGAAACATTCGAGCAAAAGATGGCACGTTTCTTAAAGGATAGCGAAGATCGTTTAACTTCTTTAAAGCGTAACACTGAATCTAAACGTGGTGGCCGTGGCGCACGTCGCGGATAATAAGAACGTTTAATTCTTAGAATATAGAGAGGTGCCCAGGGCGATTGCTCAGGGTGCTTTTTTATATGTGAAAATATATTTTTAAAAAAGTTTTCAAGATGTGTTGACTTTAAATTATATCTGAGGTAAGATACTAATTGTCCGTTAAATAAGACGACATGGCGGTGTAGCTCAGCTGGCTAGAGCGTACGGTTCATACCCGTGAGGTCGGGGGTTCGATCCCCTCCGCCGCTATATTTAATTTAACGGCCCGTTGGTCAAGTGGTTAAGACACCGCCCTTTCACGGCGGTAACACGGGTTCGAATCCCGTACGGGTCATCTAAAAAGATCATGCAAATGCGCATGATCTTTTTTTGTTAAATAAATTAAGACATACAACACTTCTACAAAATCACCCTATATTTTCTGAATGTTCGATTAAAATATTAAAAATAAAATACATACTGTGTATATATGTAGAGTTATTTCGAATAAAAAGTCGAACGATTATAAAAGTGAAAACTGTTGTTTTGACAAAAATCCCAATAATCATCTTTTATAATGACAGTAATTAAACTATGCAGGTGGTGTTAAAAATATGCCTAAAGCAGGAAGGAATACTATGAATACAAGTACATTGGCAATGAATGAAGGTCAGCTTGGAGGAGTAAAGTGGACGAGTAAGTTGCGAATGAAGTTTGAGCAAGTTTTCTTTAGATGGGGATTTATTATTGTTGTTATTGGTTTTCTTTTGGGACGAGCATATATATTAACAAACATTTTACCGTTTGCACTGCCGTTTTTTGCTGCTGTTTATGTTATGAAGCGGGATAAAATGCCGCTCGCGTTCTTGGCCCTAATGGGGGGCGCACTTTCAGTTTCGATAGATAATTTATTCTTTACCTTTGCATCTATTTTTACTTTCTTCATTTATAATATCTTCTTTAGTCGGTTTACACGTAAAACTGTTGGACTTGTACCATTCCAAGTATTTATCTCCGCATTAACTGCACATTTAGTTGTCGTATATTTTGCACAACAAACTGTTACCATGTACGATTTACTCGTTAGTACGATTGAGGCAGGGCTTAGCTTCGTATTAACTATGATATTTTTACAAAGTGTCCCGCTTTTAGTAGAAAGAAAAGGGAAACAACAAGCGTTAGAGACAGAAGAAATTGTTTGTTTAATTATATTACTAGCATCTGTTTTAACTGGTACAACAGATTGGTTCATATATGATGCTTCTATTCAACATATTTTTACTAGGTATTTAGTGCTTGTGTTTGCGTTTATCGCAGGAGCGGCTACAGGATCTACAGTAGGGGTCGTCACTGGGTTAATATTAAGTTTAGCAAATGTCTCTAGTTTGTCCCAACTTAGTCTGCTTGCTTTTTCTGGATTGCTCGGTGGTTTGTTAAAAGAAGGGAAACGCTTAGGTGTTAGTTTAGGTTTATTAATTGGGACAAGCTTGATTACGCTATATGTAGACAAGCAAACAAACATTGTGACAACTTTAATTGAATCTGGTGTGGCGATTGCTTTCTTTTTATTAACACCGAAACTTGTTATGGATCGTATTGCTAAATTTATGCCAGGCACACAGGAGCATTCGCAAGATCAACAACAGTATTTAAGAAGGATGCGTGATGTTACAGCGAATAAAATCAATCAATTTGCCAATGTATTTGCTGCTTTATCTAATAGCTTTTCTGTATATGGATATGTGGAGGCGGAAGATAAAGAGACGGAGGCAGATTTGTTTTTAAGTACAATTACTGCAAAAACATGTCAAACATGTTTTAAAAAGGACCAATGCTGGGTAGTTAATTTCGATAAAACGTACGATTATATGAAACAAATAATGAGCGAAACAGAAGAAGGAACTCTGCAGCATAATCGGAAGTTAGTTCGTGAATGGGACAAGCATTGTGTGAGAGGAAAGAAAGTGACGGATTTAGTAGCAGGTGAATTAGATCATTTCTATGAGGGACAAAAATTACGAAAACAAATGAAAGAAAATCGTAGAATAGTAGCGGAGCAATTGTTAGGTGTATCAAAAGTTATGGAGGATTTTGCCAAGGAGATACAAAGAGAAAGAGAAAATCATCAAGTACAGGAAGAGCAGATTCTGCAAGCATTTCGTGATTTTGGTGTAGAAATAGAGCATGTTGATATTTATTGTTTAGATAGAGGAAGTATTGATATTGAAATGTTGATTCCAGTTGCATCTAATGAACATGGAGAGTGTGAAAAATTAGTTGCACCAATGCTTTCTGATATCCTGAAGGAAAACATAGTTGTGAAACATGAAGAAAAATCTTCTTATCCGAACGGCCACAGTTTAATATCATTTGGTTCAGCAAAAACGTATTCCCTTGATACCGGCTTGGCCACAGCCGCGAAAGGCGGTGGGTTTGTTTCGGGTGATTCTTATGCAATGATGGATTTAAGTGTTGGGAAATATGCCCTTGCAATTAGTGATGGCATGGGAAATGGGCAAAGAGCTCATATGGAGAGTAAAGAAACAGTGAAATTATTACAAAAAATACTTCAGTCAGGCATTGATGAGGAGATAGCGATTAAATCTATTAACTCTATTCTTTCTTTAAGAACAACAGAAGAGATGTTTACGACATTAGACTTAGCTATGGTAGATTTGCGGGATGCGAGTGCGAAGTTTTTAAAGATTGGATCGACGCCGAGTTTTGTTAAACGTGCAAATAATATTTTGAAAATCGAAGCAAGTAATTTACCAATGGGAATTATTGAGGATGTTGAAGTTGATGTAGTGGGTGAGCAATTAAAAACAGGTGATATTCTTATTATGATGAGTGATGGGATTTTTGAGGGCGCGCAGCATGTGGAGAATCATGAATTATGGATGAAGCGGAAAATTAAAGAGTTACAAACTGAAGATCCGCAAGAAATTGCTGATATCATTATGGAAGAGGTGATTCGATCTGGCGATGGTTATATAAATGATGATATGACTATTGTAGTAGCGAAAGTGAAGAAAAATATGCCGAAGTGGGCTACCATTCCAATTGTAGGAATGCAAGCGCAATAAAGTGAAACTTGAAATATGATGTTTCTTTCTAAAAACCTAGGTGGATGCCTAGGTTTTTTTGCTTTAAAAGATAATATTATTATTTTTGTGAATATGTACGAATGATGTAAGATAAAAATGTAATTTTTGTATATCTTTTTTTTGCACAATGTTTGTAAAAGTTGTACCATTATAAACAAGGTAACTAACGTTGCTGTTCTTGTTTAATGAAAGGTGATTACGAAGTTGAAAGATACATTTGTTGAAAAGGTAGATGACTTTGTAAAGCAGCATGATGTATTAAAGGAACGCTCAACAATTGTTGTAGGTGTTTCTGGTGGTCCTGACTCTGTGGCTCTTCTATATTATTTGTTAGAAAAAAGAGCAGCAAAACAGTTTGAGATTGTAGTGGCGCATGTGGATCATATGTTTCGAGGTGATGAATCTCATGAGGACCTACAGTTTGTGCAAGACCTTTGTAAAGAGCTAGGAGTTATTTGCGAAACGATAAGGATTAATGTGTCGCAATATCAACAGCAATACGGGATGAATGCACAAGTTGCTGCTAGAGAATGCAGATATGCATTTTTGGAAAGAATAATGAAGAAATATGATGCGAGGTATGTAGCTCTTGGACATCATGGTGATGATCAAGTAGAGACAATTTTAATGCGCCTTGTACGAGGGAGTACTCCGAAAGGATATGCCGGCATTGCAGTGAAGCGTCCTTTTCATAATGGGTATTTAATTAGGCCGTTACTTGGAGTAACGAAGGAAGAGATTGTTGATTACTGTCATAAGTTAAAAATAATTCCTCGTATAGATCCAAGTAATAAAAAGGAAGTATATACAAGGAATCGATTACGTAAATATGTTCTTCCTCATTTGAAAGAAGAAAATCCACAAGTGCATGAGAAGTTCCAAAAATTTAGCATGCAGATGCAAGAGGATGAGGCGTATTTGCAGGAATTAGCTTTTGAGAAAATGAATAAAGTAATTACAAAAAAAAGTGATAAACAAATTAGCTTATCAATTCCTGCCTTTGAATCCATGTCTATGCCTTTACAAAGAAGAGGGATTCAACTAATATTAAACTATCTTTATGAATATAAGATTCCATCTTCTCTTTCCTCTATACATATTGACAAAGTGATTGAGTTTTTTAAGCGGACACAACCTTCGGGTTCACTTGATTTCCCAGGTGATTTAAAAATTGTTCGCGCATACGAGGAGTGCAGCTTTGGATTTAAACAAGAAATTGTTTCCCCTTTTTTACAAGATTTATCAGTGCCCGGGACAATTACGCTATCGAACGGGGATAAGCTTGTAACAGAGGTGAGCGAAGATATACCAAGTAACATGAATGAAACAGTTTTTGTTGCTAAGTATAATGATATATCATATCCACTTCGTATTCGTTCTAGAGAAAATGGAGATCGCATGTCAATACAAGGTATGAATGGCACCAAAAAGATAAAAGCTATTTTTATCGAAGCGAAAGTACCAAGAGAAAAAAGAGAAGAATGGCCGGTCGTTTGTGATGCAAGTGGGAACATTATTTGGATACCCTTGTTGAAACGATCTGCATTTGCTATCTCGAAAGAGGTAACAAAGAAAGATAAATATATGATTATTCACTACAAAAGCAAGGAGTCTTCCGGGAGGATAATGAAATGATGAATCAAGATATCGAAAAAGTATTAATTTCTGAAGAACAAATACAAGAAAAGGTGCTCGAGTTAGGTGCAATTATTGCAGAGGATTATAAAAATACAGTACCTCTTGCGATTGGTGTACTAAAGGGTGCAATGCCATTCATGGCAGATTTATTAAAGAGAACAGATACATATCTTGAAATGGATTTTATGGCTGTATCTAGTTACGGTCACTCAACTGTTTCAACAGGCGAAGTGAAAATTTTAAAAGACCTTGATACTTCTGTAGAAGGTCGCGATATTTTAATCGTTGAAGATATTATTGATAGTGGTCTTACGCTAAGCTACTTAGTAGACCTATTTAAATATCGTAAAGCGAAGTCTGTAAAAATTGTTACGTTATTAGATAAACCAACAGGCCGTAAGGTGGATTTGAAAGCGGATTATGTTGGATTTACTGTACCGCATGAATTTGTTGTAGGGTATGGATTAGATTATAAAGAGCAGTACCGTAATCTTCCTTATGTAGGAGTATTAAAACCAAGCGTTTACTCAAATTAATTAAATACAGGCGTCACAATTGTATAGGAAAGTTTTTCTATGTTACGATTTACTATAGTGTTTATGCCGTGAGAGGAGGTTAGGAATGAATCGTATCTTCCGTAATACCATCTTTTATTTACTGATATTCCTAGTAGTAATTGGAATCGTGAGCTATTTTAATGGTTCGACACAAAAAACGACATCAGTTAGCTACGATAAATTCATTACTAAACTAGAAAAAGGTGAAGTTCGTAATGTGCAACTTCAACCGAAAAATGGTGTGTTTGAGGTAAAAGGACAATTTAACAACTCTAGCCAAGGAGAACAATTTGTTACTTACGCACCAAATACTGAGGAATTACAAAAGAAAATTAATGACAAAGCGCAAGGTGCTGAAGTTAAGTATCAACCAGCAGAAGAAACAAGTGCTTGGGTAACATTCTTTACTTCTATCATTCCGTTTGTTATTATCTTCATTTTATTCTTCTTCTTGTTAAACCAAGCTCAGGGCGGCGGTAGCCGTGTTATGAACTTCGGGAAAAGTAAGGCGAAGTTATATAATGACGAAAAGAAAAAGGTTCGTTTCAGAGATGTTGCTGGGGCGGATGAAGAGAAACAAGAGCTTGTTGAGGTAGTTGAATTCTTGAAAGATCCTCGTAAGTTCGCTGAAGTTGGTGCCCGTATTCCGAAGGGTGTTCTATTAGTTGGACCTCCAGGTACAGGTAAAACTTTATTAGCACGTGCTGTTGCAGGTGAGGCAGGCGTTCCGTTCTTCTCTATCAGTGGTTCTGACTTCGTAGAGATGTTCGTCGGTGTCGGTGCATCACGTGTACGTGATTTATTCGAAAATGCAAAGAAAAATGCTCCTTGTATCATTTTCATTGATGAAATTGATGCAGTAGGACGTCAACGTGGTGCAGGTCTTGG
>NZ_JAKUFR010000049.1:0-36696 GCF_022663555.1 Bacillus cereus group sp. BfR-BA-01381 | reverse complement strand
ATAAAAAGGGGTAAATGAATATGAAGAAAGCCATTATTGTAATCGCAAGTACAGCAATTGCCTTTTACACAATAAAAAATAGAAAAAAGAAGCACAATAAAAACGATCTATATTATCCATACACATTATTAAAGAAAAAATAAAAGACAAGGTACCCTATCTTAATGAGGATATCTTGTCTTTTATTTTTCCTATTCCCTTTAAAGGATTTTCCTCTTCTTTTCCCGAATGTATTAAGCGGGATTTTTACACATATTTTAAAGGGGCATAAATACAAATGGATACACAACAACTATACTTTTTAAACGACATCGGCAAACAAAAACCAGAAAGCATCCGGAATAGAAGCGCTGCATGTCCTTTTTGTGACAGAGAAAATTTAACGGATATTTTAGCAACTGAAGGCTCAATTATTTGGCTAAAAAACAAATTTCCTACATTAAAAGATACATTTCAAACGGTGCTAATCGAAACAGATAATTGTGAAGATCATATTGCGACATATACAGAAGAACATATGCGATCGTTAATCCGTTTCTCCATTAAACATTGGTTAGACTTACAGAAGAATGAAGAATTCACATCTGTAATTTTATACAAAAATCATGGTCCATTCTCAGGTGGAAGTTTGCATCATGCACACATGCAGATTATTGGAATGAAATATGTAAACTACCTCGATAACGTAGAACAGGACAACTTCCAAGGAGTAATTGTACAAAAGAACGAACACATTGAACTCAATATCTCAGATCGTCCTATTATCGGTTTTACTGAATTTAATATCATTATTGAAGATATTGAATGCATAGATGAACTAGCAAATTATATTCAGCAAACTGTACGTTACATACTGACAGATTTCCATAAAGGATGTAGTAGTTATAACTTATTCTTCTATTACTTAAACGAAAAAATCATTTGTAAAGTTGTTCCTAGATTTGTCGTCTCACCGTTATATGTAGGATATAAAATACCGCAAGTTTCCACAAAACTAGAAGACGTAAAAATACAACTAGCAGCGTATTTCACAAAACAAAACGACGTGATTATCCACAAAAAAATAGAGTAGGTATCAAAAACCTACTCTTTAATTACACCTTTATTTCGATAGTACACATCTTCTAATCCGATGTTATACTTCATGTTATTATCCGTCCACTCTGGCCCTAAATTCCCTGGCCATCCAGATGTATTTGCTATATATTTTAATAACGCAAAATCCGTCAAACCTTTTTGCACCCCGCGCTTATATCCTTTCATTAAATGCGGCATTGCAATTTGCGCATTTGTACGTGGATCTTTCAGCTCATCATCAGTTAAATGATCCGGTGCAAGTCCACCACCGCGATGCAATTGAAACAATCCGAATGAAGTTCCGTTATCTCCAACACTTCTTGGATTTAATCGACTTTCATGTTCGGCAATTGTAAGAGGTATCCATTCTGGAAGATTGACTTTCTTTGCTTCCTCTATAATAATTTGTTTCATCTGTTTTGCTTCTTCTGAGTCAACATAGCTTGTCTCATTTACTAATTTGCCCATTCCTTCAGACTTTCCTTGGAAATATAAGTACACTCCAAGAACAACTAAAAATCCTACAAAGAATTTCTTCACTACCTCTACCTCTTTCTCCGCTGAAATTTGTCCCCTTTCAGCCTTCTTCCCTTTACAATTACCCACATTCTATCATTCTCTTACTCTTTTATCATAGCAAATAACTATACATATTATCATCATGCTTTAGACCGATTTTGTGAAAAAACAGCTGGTAAATACGTGCAAAAATGTAACTTTCATAGACTACAACGTATTTCTTGTATATAATTGTAAATTGAACTCTACATATAGAATAGGAGCAGACCAAATGAAAAAGTGCATAATACTCTTGTTCAGTATTTTACTTCTTATGCCCATCCACATCTCTGCACAAACGTCATCAAAACCAAAAGTACTTGTTTTATATAGTACAAAAGAAGATACAATTACAAATAATATTCAAATCCTTAATACTCAACTAGGCCATTTTACAAAAGATATAACTATGAAAAGTTTAAACAAGGCTAATGAAATTACTAATTCATCTTCTTATACACATATCGTCTATATCGGTGAACAAAAAGAAGAATTTCCTACTGAAGCAAAACAACTTATAGAAAATTTCTCAGGTCCAGTATTAGTTTTAGGGCAAAATGTTGAACAATTATCTAATCGCTTTTCATTCATTACCCTAAAGGATAATGATATACGAACTAATAAAATCGAATATCCAAGTAATAAATTAAAAAACACTCTAGAAGAAGAACGTTTGATTCAATCTTTTGATACAAACGGAACTGTTCTTGCTAACGCTTTAAGCCCAAATAACAAGAACCCACTAATCGTTCAACATGAAACATCTTACTACGTTGCAACACCAAATCTCTTTGACTGGATCTCTCATTACGTCGGTGAAATGCTATTTTCTTACTTTAAACAAAAACCAACGACAAATAAAGTAGAAGCTTATTTACGTCTTGAAGACGTTCATCCAGCCGCAGATATAAATCAATTAAAAGAAATTGCTGAATTACTAAAAGAGAAAAAGATCCCCTACATGATGACAGTCATACCAGTATATAAAGATCCTGATACAGGAAAGACAGTACATTTAAAAGATAAACCCGAACTAGTCGATCTTTTACGCTCTATGCAAGACGATGGTGCAGCAATTATTATGCATGGTTATACTCACCAATTTTATGATAGTGAAACCGGTGAAGGTTTTGAATTTTGGGATGTAAAAACAGACCAGCCAATTCGTCAACCAAATCATGAACAACCAAAATCAAAAGATGACTTTCCTACTATAGATGCCTATAATGCATACGTAAAAAAAGGGGAAGAGTTTGAAGAAAAATATACAACTGATCATATTGAAAAAGGCATTCAAGAACTTGTAGATGCCAAATTATATCCTGTCGCATTTGAAGCACCTCATTACACGATGTCTCAAAAAGGATATGAAATACTATCAAGGTACTTTTCAACTTATGTAGGACAACTACAGTTAAGTGATACAACTTGGAAATCCATGCACTCACCATTTTATACAAGTACCCCATCCTTTTTACATGGCATGAAATTAATGCCTGAAACAGTTGGATTTATTGAAGAAGATAAGCCACATGCTATCGCTAAAATGAAAGAACGTGCTGTATCTGTTGCAAAACTATCTGACGGCATTATCGGTGCATTCTATCATCCTTACTTAGGTGTGAAACCATTAAAAGAAGTACTAAAGGATCTAGAAAGTATTCCAAATATAGAATGGATTGATTTACAAAAAGAAACAAATGAAGTGAAGATGAAGGATATTCATATTACTACTAATAAAGATGGCATTCACGTTGAAAAACCAACAAGCGCAAGCGACGTAATGGATTATGTAAAACAATATGGATTCTTCCTTATACTTGGTTTCTTCATCATTGTCTTTCTATTGTTATTAAGACGTGCAAAAAAATTAGAATCCTAAAATAAAACCACCAAGCAAAATGCTTGGTGGTTTTTTAACTTAAACCAAAACGTGGCATATTATTAATAACCCATTGATTATGTTCATAAATAAATTCAACTTCCACTTTTTCCGTTACATTATCATAATCATTATACGTTTCTACCTGCGCTTTTATTTTTCCATCCTTTAACTCGGCAGAAATAATTTTTGTAAATTTAGTTGCTGCTTTTGATCCTGGATCTCCAATAGCATAGTACATTTTTCCATTTAACTCTTTCATATACTTACTCTTCATATACTCTGCTATAAATGATTTTGAGAAATACGTAGATAGCGTAGTCTCTAAATTATCCTTCGTATTATAAATAGGGGTCACTAATTCCCCGTATGAAAAATCCCCTACTCGTTTTGGGTTTCCTGTTAGTGCAGCCATTTGAACACTAGTGAGTTCCTTCTGTGCATTCCATACTTTCTGTAACATAACGTCGTCTGCTAGCTTCTTATCTTTTACTTCATTTGATTTCTTTGTATCTAGATTCATGATAGTGCCATTATCCGTATAGAGGTACATATCTCCTGCTACAAAATATAAATAAGATTTAGTTGGTTCAACCGCTTTATTATAAATTACTTTTTCATTTCCTCCATTCATTCTCTTCTTATATACTCCATCCTTTTTTATATAATAAAAAGTGTCCCCTTTCACATTCATCTGCAAGGCATCCTTTACCAATAACTTTTCATTATTTTGTTGAACGTCTATTTCATATATGCCATGCTCAGCTTCATTTGTTTCAAAAGGTAACGAAAAGTCGACAACAGCATATAATTTTTCATTATCATATGTAGCACTAGATATTGTTGCATAATTTTCTTTTGACCAAGTTTTATTATCTTTTGTAACTTGTGTTCCACGATTTTTATTCCAATGTAGAATACTATCATCTATCGTTTGAGACCAACCAGAATTTTTAAATGCCGCTTCTTCTTCCTGTCCCGTTTTCAAATCCATTTTTACAATCCCTACAATATCAAAACCACCATGCTCAGAATATTTTTTCGGATAAAATAAAGTTTGATCTTTTATATAAACATAATTTGTATCCGCTTTTAACACGTCTAGCTTTTTGTTAGCTATATCATACTTCATTAAAGAAGATAATCCCGCATTCTTATCTTCATCCGTATGAATAAAATATAAAACCTTGTTTTTTATATTTATGTAAGAAGCATTTACACCTTCCACTACACGTTCCGAAGTCTGAAATTGATCTTTCGTACGATAAATGCCTCCTGTATTTTTATTACCATTTACTGCATAGTAAACCCATCCATCACTCTCTGCCATCTTCCCTTTATTAGAACTGTTTCCAACCGTATTGCCATTTTTCTCATTTTCTTTCATCTGTTTTTCAACTACTGGATCCATTTGTTCTTCTTTATTTTCTTGTGTTACGTTTGAATTGATGGCCTTTTTTTCTGCTTCACATCCAAACGCTGCAAGTGAAATTGTACCGATCATCATTGTAATAGCTATTTTTTTATATGCTCTCCCCATTTTCTTCCCTACTTCCTTCATCAAATTAAACACATCATAAATTATAGAAAATATTAGAAAAAATATCCATGATAAAAAGGATAAGAGTAACGCTCCTATCCTTTCAAATAAAGTGAAACTTTAATTAGTGGGGTTTTGTCCATCCCCCACTGGTTATTAGTTGAACCAATCGGGCTTTTACGGGAAGTTGCTCTCCCACCTAACTCCTCCGCATTAGTCAAATTTTGAGGTGGAAGTCTTACTGCCCGTTAATGCGGGGTAAAATTGAATCGTATTTTCATATATCGTTTTCATAACCTTATCAACAGACATGTTTTTTATAACACTAATTTCCTTTAGTACCTCTCTAATCATTCCCGGATGCGTCATAACATCGTCTTGAAATTCCCACGGTCCATCTGTTTCTACCATCATATATTCAAGAGGATAATACGAAACAATTTTTCTAATCTTCTCCTTATGTAAAACATCTGGTGTGATAGAAATATAATAACCGTTCCTCATCATACGTTTCATTGTTGTTTCACTTCCTTTAAACCAATGAAAATGCGCACGTGAAACTTTATATTTCTCCAATAAATCACATACAATATCAGCATCTTCATACACTGCATGCAATATAATTGGTAAATCATATTTACTAGCTAGTTCAACAAACCGTTGTAACACTAATATATACGAATTGACAGCAATGCGCTCATCTTCTTTTCTTAAATAATACGGTAAGCCAACTTCACCAATCGCAACTATATCCTCTACATGCTCTTCAATTAATTTATAAATTTGCTCACATTCTTCTTTATGAATCGGTTGCTCTGGATGAAAACCTATTGCTGGATGTACAAAAGGATATCGTTTTGCTAAAGATAAAGTTTCTTTACATGATTGATAATTCATAGATACAGCAATAAGCCCCTTTATCTCTTTACTATTTTCCACATCTTTAAGTAATCTACTTTCCTCTTCACCCTTATATTGGTCAACGTGTATATGACTATCAATCCATTTCATTTTTATTCCCCCACAAAAAAAACAAGAAAGGATCTCCCTTCTTGTTTTGTCATCTATGTTATTTAACAATTAAGTTTGTTATGATATCAAATAATCCAATACATACTACGGCAACAGTAAAGTAGCTACAGAAATCTTTAATTGGAAACTTCACTACTTCTTCTTTACGCATCCCATTCTTCTCCCTTCTTACTATATCCCTAATTATTTTTATCTATTTGTATCTATTATGCAAAAAATATGACAAATTTACTATCGAATTAACTTACGTAAACCTTACAATGTTGTAAGGTTTATAAAAAGGGCCTCATCTCCATACAGATGAGGCTATTAAAAAGTAGTTGGTTTTTCATTCTTCATTCATATTACAAACAGAAAGTAATACAGTGAGACTTTCTAATTACACTATATAAAATTCACTATCTTTTAACTATCGAATTACATTACAGAAGACTTACATGTTTGTAAGCTATGTGTAATGTAATTCGATAGTTTCTCTCACCTACATCTCGTACAATAAAGTTAGTAAGTAAGCTAAATAAGAAGAACACTCACATAACCAAATTACATTGCTAGTAGCTACTCTTCTTATACCTTTCACTCATGCTACTACAATGTACCCCCTTCCCCTTTATATATATAAAAAGCCTTAGTCCCTCTGGACTAAGGCTTTTTTATGAACCATTAAAATACCCATACCTAGTATTTTTATTTTCGACAAAAAATAGGCGGGGGTATAACCCGCTATCTCATCGCTAAAAGTTTACTCTTTGCATTAATAGGAATATTTACAGCTTCAATTTCTTCAATCGACTCGCCGTAGCGTCCTTTTGCGTACACCTTTAATGTTTCATCTCTCTTTAACATATGCTTAACAGTCTTCTTTATTTTTTGTTCTCTTCCACGTTCGTCAAATGCAATAAATTCATATTCATACCACTCATCGCCAATATGCTGACCAATTGTATTCACAACCGTATAGTATTCTTTCGTCTTATAAAATGGATTATATTTATCGATAACCGGTCCAAGTTTCGTAGGTAGTAACATTATTACTATGACTATCATCGCTATTATAGTAGTGATCATTTTTTTCTTCATAATAAACATTCCTCCTCTGCAGGATATATATACATCCATTTTAAAAAGAAAGAATACAATCTACTATTGAATCTCATTACATTACACTTACATTTTTGTAAGAATTAAAAAAAGATGAACGAATTTACTCGTTCACCTTTTAGCTCGCTTTAAAGCCTCCGCCAAGTACATCACGTACATCATGGATAACGACGAAAGCATCTTCATCTACTCGACTAATAACTTGCTTTAACTTAACAAGCTCTTGTTTATTAATAACAACATATAAAACTTCTTTATTTTTACCAGTATATCCGCCGCGCCCTTCTAATACAGTAACGCCGCGTGTCATGTTTTTCGTAATAGCCTCACGTATTAACTCTGGTTGATTTGAAATAATTGTAACAGCCGTTTTTGTGTCCATTCCTTCTACAATGAAATCAATTACTTTCGCTCCGATGAATACTGCAACAAGTGTGTACATCGCTTTTTCTTGCCCTATTATAAATACAGAACCAGCAATTACAACGATATCAATAATAAGTACACCTTTTCCGACACTCCAACCTAAATATTGATTTGCTAACCGTGCTAAAATTGCCGATCCCCCTGATGTACCTCCAGCTTTGAACATACAGCCTAATCCGATACCGACAAATACACCAGCAAATAGTGCCGCTAATAACGTATCACTATTTACATGGTACTCAATATGTTCCGTAACATATAAAAACAAAGATGTTTCTACAATCCCTAAAATTGTATAAACCATCGTTTTCTTATCAAAAAATTTATAACCAACAGCTAGTAAAATTGCATTTATAGCAAAATTCACAATCCCCGGCGACCAATCAAATAAATAGTACGTAACAACCGTTAAACCAATAATTCCACCCTCTGATAGACGGTTTGGAATTGCAAAGTAATTAATACCAATTGCGAATAATAATGAACCAATTGTAATTAGTGTTATTTCCTTTATACGTTGATTAACCATAGTTCATACCCTCCCCCCATTTGACATTGTATCACTATCTCCTAGAGGTTTAGAAGTTGTTTTTATTCAGCATTTTTCCTCATAAAGACCAGAATATTATGTTTAAACAGGGGGGTGATTAATTATTCACATTCGCTCTAACTATACGGCCAAATTGCTCCACATTCCCCTTCTGAATATACTTAGCTCGGATGGTTTCATGATTACAAATAAATTCGAAATACGGGCGAAAAACTATGCTATCTATATGCAAATATGAGTACTCTTTAAATGTTGAAGGATAGTAAGGAAATTTCCCGTAAAACAGGAGACGTCTAGTAGTCGCAACAAAAATCCCATGTTGATAACATAACGTGAAATTATCCTTCTCAAAAACCCCCACCACAAAGGCTAAAACATTTTCGTCATTCCCTAAAAACTTTTTTATACTTAATAAAAGTTCATTCATGCATTTCCCTCCAAATACTATTCTTGAAAAGAATCCATGGATTGTTACAAACCGGTTTAACTCCTTTATAAAGTATGAAACGCGTTTCCTGTCAAAGGTATTTCAAAAAATAATCCGTTATGCACTTATACACATAACGGATTAAAACTACACTGTAGATCGCTCCACAAGTTCATATGGAATTTCCACCTTTTCTTGTTTAGAACTTTCATCATTTGTTTGCCGATAAAACATTTCAAAGGCTTTTTTACCTATTTCCTTTAAATTTTGATCAATAGTTGTAAGTTGTAACACTTGCGAGATAGGTTGATTATCCAAACCAATAATCGCTAAATCCTCAGGAACTTGAATACCTAATTTTTCAGCTTCTGTCATAACCCCAATCGCAACTTCATCTCCTGCTACTATTAATGCTTCAGGAAGATGCTGCATTTCCTTTAATTTATGAGCCACTCTCACACCATCTTCTAACGTAAAACATTCTGTGAAAATCCATTCTTCATTCACTTCTTCATCTATAGATTGCAATTGACGCTTATACACATCAAAACGCTTTTGACTACTCGGTCCTAGCTTTCTCCCCGTGCAATAACCAATTTTTTTATAACCTTTTTCAATAAGATGATTCATTCCTAGCTGGAAAGCTGCCGAATGATTTGTATATACACTTGAGATATTTGAAATATCATTGTCTTCACAAGCAATGATTGTGCCGTACGAAGCATACGGTTCTATCATTTCCCAATCATTTGCACGCGAACAAATAATGAGGCCATCCAATTGTTTCGTTTTTAACATATGTAAACTTTTCATTTCTTCTTTTTTATTATAGTTTGTTTGGCAAAGTAGCACCCTGTAGTTATGAGTTAACGCTCCCTCCATCATTCCCCCTACCATTGCATCGAAGCTCGGGTGATTAATGTAAGGGAGAATTACACCAACAATATTCGTCTTTCCTTTTGATAAATGAACAGCATTTGCGTTTTGTGAGTAATTCAATTTCTCAACTATTTCTAAAACAACTCTCCTTTTTTCTTCACTTACGTATGGATGATCATTTAGCACCCTCGAAACAGTTGTAATTGAAACCCCAGCCATCTTGGCGATATCTTTAATATTAGCCATACACTCACCTCTACTCCTAACTTAATGAATGCAATGAACATATGTCAATTCTTCTTATCATTACACTGTCATTCGTTTTTCTTACAAAAGTGTAATTTTCCTGTAAGCTAATTCGATAGTTGCTCTCCGCTATTTTTCATACAATTAAGTCAGAAACAGGGCAACAATTATTCGAAAAGGAGCGGATTTATATGATGAACAAAGTGAAATCAAACAATTTTTTACATACAATGGGCATGGTATTTTCCGCTCTTATCGATGCAAAAGCTGTTGCTTCTACATTAAACAAGTAAGGAGAATATACGATGAACAACATTACTTTTAACAAATTAGATTTTTTAGGATTAGCTAGCGGCTCGATTCTTCTTACTACTTTTATTTACGCTGCTACGCTTGTATAACTTTGTGTCCCCTTTCCCCTTTATATAGAAGAAGACGACCGTCTATGCCCGGTCGTCTTTTCTTACTTTTGATTTGATTGCAAAGCTATCTTTAGCTCCTCAAACCTCTCATTTAATTGATCTGTCATCATTTTCATAGCTGTTTTTCGATCTATTTGTTCTTCAGCATCAATTTGAATTGGGTCTCCAAAAATTAATTGTGCTCTTTTTCCTTTTATTAATTCTTTTACACTTGAGGGACCAATATAAGCTGCCGGTATTAATGGAACGTTAGAACGCATCGCAATTGTTACAGCACCAGCTTTTAACGAAACGTCTTCTGTCGATCTCGTTCCACTCGGGAAAATCCCTACCACTTTTCCTTCTTTTAATAAGCGTGATGGAATTTTAAGTGTACTCGGTCCTGGATTTGCACGATCTACAGGGAATGCATTTACATTTTTAAAGAACCAATTTTTGAATTTCCCTTCAAATAATTCTTTTTTGGCCATGTAATGAATCTCTGTTGGGTACATCCCTGTAGCTAACATTAATACATCCATAAAACTTGTATGTGTACACGCAACAACATACGGGCCACCTTCTGGTAGCTTTTCTCTTCCTTGCACTTCTACTTTCCCAGCTGTTTTAAATATATATTTCAACAAAAATGTAATTGGTTTATACATTTGTTTCGTTCCTTTCTGAACATCCGAAGTATAATCATTTCCTTACCACAATTATAACACTAAGTTTTAGGAGTTGGTAATAATTTTAAGGTTTAAATATTAAATTTCAATTCTTACAAAAGTGTAATTATCTTGTAAGCTAATTCGATAGTTACTCTCCACCATTTTTCATACAATTAAGTCAGAAAGAAACAACAACCATTCGAAAAGGAGCGGATCAATATGATGAACAAAATGAAAACGAACAATCTTTTAAATACAATGGGCATGGTATTTTCCGCTCTTATCGATGCAAAAGCTGTTGCTTCTACATTAAACAAGTAAGGAGAATATACGATGAACAACATCACATTTAACAAATTAGATTTTTTAGGATTAGCTAGCGGCTCGATTCTTCTTACTACTTTTATTTACGCTGCTACGCTTGTATAACTTTGTGTCCCCTTTCCCCTTTATATAGAAGAAGACGACCGTCTATGCCCGGTCGTCTTTTTAAATGTTTCTTTCTTTTAACTCTTTTAAAAGCTGTATCATTTCAGCTTGTTGTTTTATCTTCTTACGACCATTTCGATTAATTGCTGCAAGCTCACAAGCAACTCCAACGGCGAAGAAAAACAATAAACTTTCTAACATGTGAAATCCTCCAATTGCCTATTAAACAGCTTGACGTAATTGCTCTTCTTGTAACATCTTCTTATTTATGTTTTCTTCTTTTCTCTGACAAACATTATTGCGAATAAGCGCTGCAATAACAAATAAAGTTCCTACAATATCAAACATTGTGATTTGATATCCTTGCATCATCATAATAACTAAAGTCGTAATAGGTACAAAGTTAATAAATAAAATACCATTAATAGATGATAAAATTTTCACACCGTAATTCCAAGCGAGTAATGCTACAATTCCTGGTAATGTCATCATAAACAATAAATCATATCTCACGATAGAAATCGTTCCCATACTAGGGACTGAAACATATCCAAGTGCCGTAATAATTATCGTTATAATTCCTGTAACGGTCGTACCGAATACACACGTCAACGTAGAATAACGTAATGTTGACCAATCGCTACACGTTTGACCACCCATCGTATAAATAACCCAGCCCACAACTCCAACAAATATACATGCTAGCGAAAACATGTTATCTTTCAACGTTAAAAAGAAACTCATATCACCTTTTGTAATAACAAATACAGCTCCTATAAAAGCGATAATCATGCTCGTTATCATATACTTTTTCGGTTTTACACGCTTATATCCCCATAGAATACAAATAGAAATCATCGGCATAAGTGCTTCCATAATGGAGGCTACCATCACGCCTGATTTCCCCATTAACATTTGACCTAAAAATATAAGTACATTATATACAGTAAACGCCATCGTTCCGAAAAAGACGAGTAGCCTTCCTCTTCCTTCTAAACGAAATGCCTGTTTCCCTTCTTTCATTAACAACAATACAATCAGCATTATCGCCACCGCTCCATAGCGAATAAGAGAAAAATAAAACGGATCTATGTATTCTAACGCATGATCAGCAACTGGAAACATTGCTCCCCATGACATACTTGCAATTAAACACGTGAAAGCGCCTATTATCATTTGACCTTTTCTCACCACAATCCCCCGCTTCTTTCTATTTGCACAAAGAGAATTGTAAAAGAAAAAATATATCACGTAAAATGATTCAAAATGATGTTAACTATCATTTATAATGATAGTTAACATCAAGGAGGACAGTATCATGGAATTAAGAGACTTGCAAATCTTCCAGAGCGTTGCCGACCAAGGTAGTGTAAGTAGCGCAGCAAAGGAATTAAATTACGTACAATCAAATGTAACTGCACGTATTAAACAATTAGAAAACGAACTGAAAACACCGCTCTTTTATCGTCATAAACGAGGTATGACTTTAACAGCTGAAGGAAGAAAAATGCTCGTTTATGTTAATAAAATTTTGCAAGATGTTGATGAGCTAAAACAAGTATTTTTAGATAGCGAAACACCCTCTGGCATATTAAAAATCGGTACTGTCGAAACAGTAAGTACATTACCTACCATTTTATCTTCTTACTATAAAAGCTATCCGAACGTCGATTTGTCATTACAAGCAGGTTTAACAGAAGAATTAATTAGAGAAGTACTCGATCATCAATTAGATGGCGCTTTTATATCAGGACCAATAAAACACCCACTTATTGAACAATACGATGTTAGTACAGAAAAATTAATGCTTGTAACACAAAATAAAGCTTTTCATATAGAAGAATTTACAACAACGCCTCTACTCGTTTTTAACCAAGGTTGTGGATACCGTTCCAAACTAGAACGATGGCTGAAAGACGAAGGTTTGCTACCAAAAAGAATTATGGAATTTAATATATTAGAGACAATATTAAACAGTGTTGCACTCGGCCTTGGAATTACACTCGTACCACAGTCTGCTGTCCACCATCTTTCTAAAGCAGGGAAAGTACATTGTCATGCAATCCCTGAAAAATATGGTAGTATTTCAACGGTTTTCATACGCCGCAAGGATAGCTATATGACGAATTCAATGCGTAGCTTTTTAAAAACAATTGAAGAGCACCACCACATTAATATGCTTTAAAAGACATTCTTACACGAATGTCTTTTTTTCTTACAAAAGTGTAAGTCTTCCGTAAGCTAATTCGATAGTTGCAGGCGATCATATTTCCTATAATTAAGATATAAAGCAGGGCAACAACAATTCGAAAAGGAGCGGATACGCATGATGAACAAAATGAAATCAAACAAATTTTTAAATACAATGGGCACGGTGCTATCCGCACTTGTCGATGCAAAAGCTGTTGCAACTACATTAAACAAATAAGGAGAGATTATAATGAACAACATTACTTTCAACAAATCAGACTTTATCGGACTTGCAAGTGGAGCAACTCTTCTTACAGCTTTCATTTACTCACTTGCTCAAAGTCTTGTTTAACACTTTGTTTCCCCAACCCCCTTTATATATAGAAAAAGCTGCTCGTCTTATAGACAAGCAGCTTTTTAGTTTGTTTCATATACAATTTGACCTGTTTTCGTCATATCGTATCCGCCAATCGCATTTAATTCATTATAAAATTCTTCCGATTGCAGAATGTCTTTCACAACTTCGATCAGCTCTTCATTTTCTTTATTCTTCAAAATCACTAAATCATACTGTTCTTTCATGATTGGAATAAAGTCTACATTTACAATTTGCGAAAACTTTTCTGACCCTACTCCGACGTCAGCTTTTCCATTCGCGACTTGCGTGGCAACACCAAGATGGTTCGATTCTTCCCACTCATATCCACTAATACGTTCTTTATTTAACTTTTGAATGCGCAATTGTTCATCGACTAACACCCTAATACCAGAACCTTTTTCTCGATTTACAAATCGTATAGATGATTGAGATAAATCAGCCCATGTTTTTATATTTTTTGGATTTCCCTTTTGCACATAAAACCCAACGTTCCTTGCTAATAAATTAATCATCGTACATGGTTGTCCCACTAAAATACGTTTTACGTAAGGAACATTATATGTACCCGTTTCGCCATCAAACAAATGCAAGCTAACGATACTTCCTTCTCCTTGATACATTTTTACTAGACTCGTTAAACTACCTTGATATGCCCTTAATATATTTGAACTTGGCAGGCGATTTTCTATACGTTTTGCCAACATGTCTAACGTTAGTTCTTGTCCGCTAATAATACATGTATTCGAGATACTATTACTGTCATTCTTAACAGGAGTAACTTGTACGTTACCTGTTTTCATTTGCTTAATATATTGTTCTAAATCTGCTGCATCAATGCGCATCTGTCTACCAATTCTATAAGAAGGCAGTTCTCCTTTTTTAATTAGATCGTATACAGTTAATTTTGATACTTTTAATCGCTTCGCTACTTCTTCCGTTGTGTAGGAATGATGATCCATAGACGATTCCTCACTTTCTTCCTTCATTGTAACAAAGAAAAGAATATTTCTCCTATATTTTAAGAGCAACTACATCTTTCAAATTATATTCAATTATAACTAGTTATATTTAGTTATAATTAGTTATAATTGAATATGTCAAAACGAAAGGGGATTTTCTTATGAACAAGTTTATATTACGATCCATAGGGGCGCTTATATTTTCTTTTCTTCTTATATTTAGCGTTGCATGTACAAACGGAGATAAGAAAGAGAAATCAACTGCTAAAGAAGGAAAAACAGTTGAACTTACTATATCCGCAGCTGCAAGCTTACAAGATGCATTAAAAGAAATTGAAACAAAATATAAAGAAAAAGAACCTAATATTAAACTTTCTTTTAATTTCGGTGCTTCTGGTGCACTTCAACAACAAATCGAACAGGGCGCACCCGCTGATTTATTCTTCTCAGCAGCAGAAGATAAATTCCAAACTCTTGTTAAAAAAGGATTCATTAATGAAAAGGAAGGGAAAAATCTTCTTGGAAATGAACTAGTTCTAGTCATACCTAAAGATAGTTCTCTTACAAAATTTCAAGATTTAAAAGATGAGAAAATCAAAAAAATTGCACTTGGTACACCTGAATCTGTACCTGCTGGCAAATATGCAAAAGCTTCTTTAACGCACGAAAACCTTTGGAATGATGTTCAAAATAAAGTCGTATTTACAAAAGATGTTCGCCAAGTGTTAACATATGTAGAAACAGGAAATGTCGATGCTGGTATTGTATACAAAACAGATGCTCTTATTTCAGAAAAAGTGAAGATTGGTGAGACAGCAGCTGCTACTTCTCATGAGCCAATTCACTATCCTTTAGGTGTTATAAAAGAGTCTAAGCATAAGAAAGAGGCGACTTCATTTTATGAGTATTTGCAGTCAAAAGATGCACAATCTATCTTTAAGAAATATGGATTTACCGTCCTATCATAATTGCCATGAGCTTTGATACTATTTTATCACCAATCTTTCTATCTTTACGAGTAGCCGCATGTGCCACCATTATCGTTACCATTTTAGGAACGATAATCGGAAGAGCGCTAGCACGTTCCTCATGGAGATATAAAGTAATACTAGAAACGATTTTCTTATTACCAATGGTACTTCCGCCAACTGTAATCGGCTTTTTTCTCATTATTATTTTTGGAAATAACAGTACCATTGGAATGTGGATAGAATCAATATTTCAGCAATCTATTATGTTCACATCTACTGCTGCGATCATTGCTTCTACAGTTGTTGCATTTCCGCTTATGTACCAATCAGCAAAAACAGGATTTTCTATCGCGAATGTACAAATTGAAGAAAGTGCTCGTGACCTTGGTGCAAGTGAATATCAAGTTTTTCTACACGTCACACTTCCGCTTGCATTTCCTGCCTTACTAAGTGGAATGATTTTGAGCTTTGTTCGTGCGCTTGGTGAGTTTGGTGCTACACTCATGTTTGCCGGAAACATTCCTGGTAAAACACAGACTATCCCAACTGCAATTTACATGGCGATTGATGCAAGTAATATGCAGCTCGCCTGGACACTAGTAGTTATCACTATTAGTATGTCCCTCCTATTTTTGCTATGTATTCAGCTTATTAATAAAAGAATTACTAACTCTTAAGGCAGCTCTTTTTGAAGCTGCTTTTTTATTTCTTAGGAAATAAAAATATACCATCGGGAAATAACTGAATTTTAACTTTTATTTAAATATACATTCTATTTGAATTTACTTTCTAAAATAGGCAATTTCCTGTTATTATATGGAGGTGTTTGAAAAAATGAAGAAATGAAAACGCATTTATATCGTGAATTCTTCATCCTGTTTTAGCGATCGGTAATCTTCTACTCTAGTAGTGGGGCATTACCGATCGTTAGAACGATATGTAATTATATTGGTATAGCAAAACGAAGGGAGTCTTGTAATGGACATTTTATTAGCGCTTCTTCCTGCAATTGCATGGGGAAACATCTTATTAGTAAGCGTAAAAATGGGCGGTGGTGCATATAGCCAAACGGTAGGTATGACAATCGGTGCTCTATTCTTCGCAACAATTATGTATGTATTTACTCAACCAGCTTTAACAATGACAATCTTGATTGTTGGTTTTATTTCAGGTTTATTCTGGGCTTTAGGACAAGTAAACCAATTAAAAACAGTTGAAAAACTAGGTGTTTCAACTACTGTAACAATTTCTACTGGTATGCAACTTGTTGCAACTTCTATCTTTGGGGTTATCGCTTTCCGCGAGTGGACTACTACTACAACGATCATTCTGGGAACGATTGCAATCCTATTAATCGTAGTTGGTGTTGTATTCACATCATTAGATGATAAAGAAAATGCTCAGCCACCAGGACAATTGAAAAAAGGACTTCTTACTTTAATTGTTTCTACTTTTGGCTATCTTGTATATGTAATTATTATTCGTTGGTATAACATCGATGGTTGGTCTGCTATTTTACCACAAGCAGTTGGTATGTTTGTTGGTGCGGTTGTACTGACATCTAAACATAAACCTTTTAACAAATATGCAATCCGTAATGCTTTATCTGGTTTACTATGGGGAACTGGAAACTTATTCTTACTTCTTTCACTACCACGTGTCGGAGTAGCAACAAGCTTCCCATTATCTCAAACTGGAATCGTTATCTCAACATTCGGTGCGATTGTCTTCTTAGGTGAAAAGAAAACAAAACGTCAATTGATCTTTATTGCACTAGGTAGTGTTTTAATTATTGGTGGCGCTGTATTGTTAGGTATGACAAAAGCATAAACTTATATTCTATTAATAAACCCCTGAAGCGTATGTGCTTCAGGGGTTTTCCAACTCTAATTATTTTCTAGATATAATTATTTGTATGTTTTTGTCCCTTATAATTGTTCTTCCACTCTAGTAAACCAGCTATACATATAAAGAGATTAATAACAGCTAATATTAGCATAACGTATAACCCGGAGGAAATATAAATTGAAATACTAACTACATTATATAAAATCCATAAATGCCAGTTTTCTAAGATTTTTCGACTTAGCATAAATTGAGCTACTAAGCCTAATACAGCATTTAAAGCATCTAAATATGGACTTGTTGATTCTAAATAATGAACTTGATAATAACCCCAACCAATCCATGCAGCTAAAATAAAGACTATATAGAAAATCCAACCTTTCAAATCTAAACGAACTGTTGCTTTTACCTCTTCTTCACCACTGCGTGCAATCCAATAATACCAACCATATACATTAAAGATAAGTTGAAAGCCTGCCAATACTGCCATTGCATATAAACCTTGTGTAATAAAAATATATATAAATACCGCAACCGTAATCATGCCAAACAAAAAATTAGATACCTTTTCCCTCGCTAATAACCAAACATTAATAATCCCCATAACCGATGCAAAAATTTCAATATAACTCGATTGAATATAAAATCCAACCAATACGCAAATAATACTAGTAATGAGTAAAAAGAGCGGACTTCTAATCATAATCATCTCTCCCCAGATGTGTAATAAATTCCCTATCACCAGTATAAGGAATCACTCTCCCTTTCACCATTAATTTCCTACTTTTCATTGTCTATTCCATCTACAATAAGCCTTTTCTTTTTACAAAATTCTCTTAAAAATGGTATCGTTTTTTATAACATATCTCCACTAGAAAGGAATAGAGGATATGCTAACTAAACATCGAATTCTATTTATTGGTGCTGGTCGTATGGCAGAAGCTATATTTTCCGGGTTACTGAAAACAAGCAAAGAATATATCGAAGAAATTATCGTTTCTAACCGAAGCAACGTAGAAAAACTGGAACAATTACAAACGCGATATAATGTGTCTACTACAACAGATTGGAAGCAGCATGTTACATCTGTTGATACGATTGTTTTAGCAATGCCGCCTTCTGCACATGAAGGTTTATTAGCGGAATTATCTCCGTTACTATCGAATCAACTTGTCGTAACGGTAGCTGCTGGCATTGGCCCATCTTATTTAGAAGAAAGACTTCCCGAGGGGACACCTGTTGCTTGGATTATGCCAAATACAGCTGCTGAAATCGGAAAGTCTATCTCCTTATATACAATGGGACAATCGGTAACCGAGATGCATCAGGAAACCTTACAACTGCTTTTAAGAGGTATTGGTACTTCGCAACTTTGTACTGAGGAAGAAGTTCATCAGCTTACTGCAGTTACGGGAAGTGCACCAGCCTTCCTTTATTACTTTGCTGAAAACTTAATTGAAGCAACAAAAAGTTATGGAGTTGATGAAGCAACTGCCAAACACCTTGTCATTCAAATGATTTCTGGCTCTGCCTCTATGCTTGAACAAACGCAAGATCCAGCTAACCTCCGCGAACAAGTAACAACACCAGGTGGTTCCACAGCTGAAGGTCTCAAAGCTTTATATGAATATAATTTTTCAGAGGCAATTCAAAAAGCAGTAGAAGCAACAAACAAAAAAGCTAGGGGGAAATAATATGAGTTTAACAAGTTTAAAAGACTATACAACATTACATAACGGTGTAAAAATGCCTTGGTTCGGCTTAGGTGTTTTTAAAGTAGAAGATGGTTCAGAAGTAATTGAGTCTGTGAAAGCAGCAATTAAAAATGGCTACCGCAGTATCGATACTGCAGCAATTTATCAAAATGAAGAAGGCGTTGGCCAAGCAATCCGTGAATCAGGTGTTTCACGTGAAGAATTATTTATTACATCAAAAGTATGGAATAGCGATCAAGGGTATGAAACAACACTTCAAGCATTTGAAACTACATTAGAAAAATTAGGACTAGAGTATTTAGATTTATATTTAGTACATTGGCCTGTAAAAGGGAAATATACTGAATCATGGAAAGCGTTAGAAAAACTTTATAAAGACGGCCGTGTTCGTGCAATTGGCGTGAGTAATTTCCTTATTCACCACTTACAAGACGTATTTGAAATTGCTGAAATTAAGCCAATGGTCAATCAAGTGGAATACCACCCACGTTTAGCACAAGAAGAGTTACACGCTTTCTGTAAAGAACATAATATCCAGCTTGAAGCTTGGTCACCATTAATGCAAGGACAACTACTAGATAATCCAGCGTTACAAGAAATTGCGACAAAATATAATAAATCAACTGCGCAAATTATTTTACGCTGGGATCTACAAAACGAAGTTGTAACAATCCCTAAATCTATTAAAGAACATCGCATTATTGAAAATGCAAACATCTTCGACTTTGAATTAAGTGCCGATGATATGAAAGCAATTCAAGCTTTAAATGAAGACCGTCGCGTTGGTCCAGATCCAGATAACTTTAACTTCTAGTAGAAAAACCACTGCCATATGCAGTGGTTTTTCATCCAAGAAAACTGAAAATTTAAACTATATTCCATTCAGTTGACACTTCATCATCCAAGGTGTAAGATTTTGAATTATCAAAGAAACACAAAAATTAATAAAGTTTATTCGTTTACTCATTGTATCAAGAGAGGTGGAGGGACTGGCCCTTTGAAACCTCGGCAGCAGGTTCATTTTTGAATACTGTGCCACTTCCTGCAAGCTTTATAGCTTGAAAGATAGAATGAGGGACTTCGTTTATATACGGGTGCATAACTTGTACGTAAAAATCCCTCTTTCTCAATATGAAAAGAGGGATTTTTTATTTTTCATTTCCCTCATCATCATCCAAACTTAACTATTTAGGAGGAAAATCAAATGAAAAAGAAGTTTGTACCCGGTATTGCATCAGTTGTAGGAGTAAGTATTTTATTAACTGGTTGTGGTAGTTATAAAAACGAAGCAAGCGGAGCAAATGCAAAAGACGAGGCGCCTAGTAAACAGGTTTTAAACTTATCTTCACCTACTGAAATACGAACAATGGATACAGCTCGTGCTACAGATACTGATTCTGGTCAAGTAATGAGAAACGTATTTGAAGGTTTGTATAACCTTGGTGAAGGTAATAAACCTGTCCCTGGTGTTGCAAAATCTCATGAAGTAAGTGGCGATAAAACGAAATACACATTCCACCTGCGAGATTCAAAATGGTCAAATGGCACTCCTGTTACAGCGAAAGATTTTGTCTTCGCTTGGCAAAGAGCTGTCGATCCAGCAACAGCCTCTGAATATGCATTTCTATTCTTTGATATTAAAAATGCAACAAAAATTAACAACAAAGAACTTCCAGCCGACCAACTTGGTGTAAAAGCAGTTGATGACCATACGTTTGAGGTAGAATTAGAACGCCCTGTTCCATATTTTATTAGCTTAACAGCGTTCCCAACATTTCTACCAATTAACGAGGAATTCTTTAAAAAACAAGGTGATAAGTACGCTTTAGAAGATAATACAATCTTGTACAACGGCGCTTTTACACTAAGCGATTGGAAGCATGAACAAAGCTTTAAATTCAAGAAAAACCCTACCTATTGGGATAAAGATACTGTCAAACTAGAGGAAATCAATTTTAACGTCGTAAAAGAAAAATCAACAGAAGTAAACCTATTCGAATCAAAACAATTAGACCGTATAAAATTAACATCCGACTTCGTTGATAAATATAAAAAAGATGCGAACTTTAAAGAACGCCCGAACGTAGGCGTACAATTTTTACGTATGAACCAACAAAACAAAGTACTTCAAAATGTTTCTGCACGCCAAGCAATCGATCAAACAATTGATCGCAAATCCTTTGTAAATACGTTATTAAATGATGGCTCTACACCAACCTTTGGTCTCGTTCCAAAAAACTTTGCAAAAGGGCCTGATGGAAAAGACTTCCGTACTATAAACGGGGATTTAACCAAAGTTGATACAAAATCTGCACAAGAGTTATGGAAAAAGGCGAAACAAGAGCTTGGTTCTGAAAAGATAACATTAGAATTATTAACAAGTGATGCTGACCTTGATAAGAAAACTGGTGAGTTCTTAAAAGGACAACTAGAAAAGAATTTAGATGGATTAACAGTAAATGTGAAACCACAACCACGTAAACAACAAGTTTCACTTTTATTAAAAGGTGACTATGAAATCGGTATTGACGGCTGGAGCCCTGACTTTGCTGATCCAATTACATTCCTTGAATTGTTTACAACGAATAACCCTTACAACTTGGATCATTACTCTAATAAGGAGTTCGATGAAACAATTGAAAAAGTGAAAACGACTTTAGCTGGTGATGAAAAAGCTCGCTGGGAAGCATTACTAGCATCTGAGAAAATATTATTTAAAGACTCTGTTATCGCTCCTCTTTACCAAAAAGGCGAATCTTATTTAGAACGTTCTTATGTGAAAGGAATTGTGCAAGTAGACTTTGCAGGTCAATTAAACTTCAAGTGGGCACAAATTGAAAAATAATAGGCAAGCTGAATTGAAGTTTTTCTATCTACAGCAATTATTTTATTGGAAAAATGTATTAAAAGCGGATTCTCAATAAGAGAAAATCCGCTTTTTTAATATATTATTTTAAAAAATTAATACTCCACTTTTTGTTATTGACATATAGTTCTTTCCAGTGTTAATATTCTAAATAATCAAAGAAACGAAATATTTCACCATCAAAATATAACGTCTCCTATGTTGAAACATATAACGATACATTATAGTTCAACATGTATATACATATAGAACACCTGATTACCTACATATACATATTTATAATAGGTTTTCTCTTCTTCTATAAATACACTTCAAGACATGGACATTCTGACGTTACGAACAACACATTTAGGGAGGAACGAACAATGAAGAAAAAAGTTGTACCTGTTGTTGCATCTGTTTTAGGGGCAAGTCTATTACTAACTGCTTGCGGGAAATAAAGATCATGCAAGCGGAGCGAAAGCAAATGATAAAGCACCTGATAAGCAGGCAATTAACTTATCATTCGCTTCAGAAATTCCAACAATGGATGTTGCAAAAGCAACGGATGGGGAATCCATGAGCGTAATGCGAAATGTTTTTGAAGGTTTATACGCAATGGGAGAAGATAATAAACCAATTCCTGGTGTCGCTGAGTCGGTTGACGTTAGTCCCGATAAAACAAAATATACATTCCATCTGCGTGATTCAAAATGGTCAAACGGTACTCCTGTTACAGCAAAGGACTTCGTCTTCGCTTGGCAACGTGCCGTAAACCCTGACACAGCAGCTGAATATGCATTCTTATTCTTCGATATAAAGAATGCGAAACAAATAAACCAAAAACAATTGCCGATTGATCAACTAGGGGTCAAAGCTATTGATGACAAAACATTAGAAGTACAACTAGATCGTCCTGTTCCCTACTTCTTAAGTTTAACGACATTCTCAACATTCTTACCAATTAATGAAGAGTACTTAAAGTCTCAAGGCGATAAATACGGTTTAGAAACAAATCATTTAATTTACAACGGTGCCTTCACATTAGATAACTGGAAACACGAGCAAAGCTTCCAACTGAAGAAGAATCCTAACTATTGGGATGCTAAAACGGTGAAATTAGAAGAAATCAACTTCAATGTCGTTAAAGATAAGTCTACAGAAGTTAATTTATATGATTCAGGACAAATTGATCGCGTTGCTTTAACTGCGGAGTTTGTTGATAAATATAAGGGCGATCCAAACTTCAAAGAACGTGCTGAAGTTGGCATTCAATTTTTACGACTCAATCAAAAAAATGAAACATTAAAAAATCAACATGCACGCCTTGCTATTAACGGCGCAATGAATAAAAAGGCATACGTAGAAACAATTTTAAATAACGGCGCTGTTCCAGCTGAAGGAATGATTCCTGCGAAATTTGCAAAAAGCCCTGAAGGCAACGACTTCCGTAAAGAAAATGGAAATCTAGTGAAAGATGATGTAAAAACAGCGAAAGAAAACTGGAAAAAAGCGAAGCAAGAACTTGGTACTGACAAAGTAACAATTGAACTCTTAACAAGTGATAACGCTTTAGCTAAAAAGACTGGTGAATATTTAAAAGGTGAACTAGAAAAGAACTTAGATGGGTTAACAGTGAATTTAAAACCACAACCACGTAAACAACAGTTAAAACTACTATTAAGTGGTGACTATGAAATCGGTATTGATGGCTGGGGCCCTGACTTCGCTGACCCAATTACATTCTTAGATTTATTTACAACAGATAGTGCGTATAACTTCGATAAATACTCTAACAAAGAGTACGATGAGCTCATTCATAAAGTGAAAACAGATTTAGCTGGTGATGAAAAAGCTCGCTGGGAAGCAATGAAGCAAGCTGAAAAAATTCTATTACAAGACGGTGCTGTCGCTCCTTTATACCAACAAGGTCGTTCTTACTTACAACGCGGATTTATTAAAGGACTTGTAACAACTGACTTCGGTGGTGAGTTTAACTACAAGTGGACAGAGGTTGCAAAATAATAAGTGCTAATAAAAAGGTATCCAATTAGGATACCTTTTTATTTTATGCTTCTTTAACTACAGAGCTTCTTCTTCCCTTTACCATTCCTTTTATGGCTAAAGTCATCACTGCTACTGATTGTGTAACCAATACAATAACTAATAATGAAATAATATTTCTCTCTAAACTAACTCCTCCAAATATTATTGTATAATAGCCTTTCGCTGCATATGTTGCAGGAAATAATCCGCCGATTGTTTGATATGTTTTAGAAAGCATTTCATGTGGTACGATTACACCCGAACTTACAAGTTGTAACGATAGTGAGATGATATTAAAAATCATACCTGCGTTTCCAAACACAGTTAGAAACATTTGTGTTAATGAAAGAAATGCGAAGAAGACTATTGCTTGAAACACCCATATACTCCCTACCGTTTCGTGCATCTCAATTTGGAAGCCTTTCATCAAACCAATTGTAATACATGCAAGTAAAATCGATGCTGTACCGTTTATAATTTGTCTTGATAAGAAATTACTCCAACTGCCCTTTACTTCTTTTGCAACTTTTGATAATTCCATACTCATTATCATTGCTCCTACAAATGAAGCTAATACGACCATTAGCGGTACCATATTCACTGAAAATCCTTTTGCATCATTTACTTTATGAACTGTAAAACCAATTGAATCTTCAGTTAACCCTTTTATCACTTCTACATTCTCAGGTCCTACAGCTTGTAGCTTTCCGACAATCGCTTGTTTCTTATAACTTGCTACCTCTTTATTTACATTATCTCGAATTTGTTTTGCAGCTCCTTCCATCATTTGCTTTGCCATCATGGCATTCGCTTGATTAATATGGAAGTTTAAATTTGATTTTCCTGTTTCATTTATATCTTTTGAAAAAGAAGCAGGAATTTCAATAATCATATCGTACACATGGTCATTCATTTCTTTGTTTGCTTTTTCCACAGACCGTTCTGCTTTCACTTGAAATGGTAAATTCCTCTGTAAGCCTTCTGCTATTTTACTACCTATATTTACATCTTCATTCACAATAGCGATACGCATTTGATCTGCTCTTTCATTCACTCCATCATATGCCGTTAACCACACGCAAAAGAAAATAAGTTGGAATGATAGCGCTACGACCATTCCTACATACGTACCTGGTCTTTTTAAAAACTGTTTTAATGTATCCATCTTCCCGCTCTCCTTTTAGCAAGCAAGTACATACTTGCATTTTATTTTAAATAAATACTAGGGTCTTAATGCCCTAGCATATAAAACAATATTATTTTCAATAAATTTCTCATCATCAACTTCTGTCAGGCGATCGGCAAAACGTAATTTAGATAAGAAATATCCAAAATTGATCCAGATAAAGTTCATTACTTGCGCCTCAATATTCGTATCAATAATGTTTCCTTTTTCCTGCATTTTTGCAAAATAGATACTTAATTCTTCTTTTAGTCCTTGTGGTATTTTAGCAATTTCCCCATCTAATTCAGGAAATTCTCCAGCCTCACGTATACCGATAGCAATAATATCTTTTACCCCATCTAAAAAATTATGATAATGCCTTGCTAAGTTTTTTAAATCTGTTTCTAATTCCCATACAATCTCTGTTTGCAAAAACTTTTTTAAATGCGGTACATATGAAAATTCAGCAACCGCTGCTTCAATAACACCCTTCTTACTTTTAAAATTGCGGAATATCGTTACTTCATTAACACCAGCACGCATTGCAATTTCTTTCGTTGTCGCTGCTGTATATCCTTTTTCTTTCACTAATTCAATTGCCGCTTGAATAATTTTTTCTGCCGTCTTTGAGCGCGCCATAAAATCCTCTCTTCCTCATGCAAGTGATCACTTACATTTAGATTATATAAATTTTCTAATAATTGTCAATAATCCTCTTCTCCTTCTTTTTGCATTGAAACATTCTTTTAAAAGCTCTCGTAAATGCCTCTTGTGAGGAAAAACCATATTGCATTGCAATATCAATAACTGCTCTTTCAGTCGATACTAAAGCCTGTGCAGCATGAGTTAATCTTCTCTTTCGAATATAATCCGTTACACTCATCCCAATATAACTTTGAAAAATACGATGAAAATGGTACACCGATACTGCACTGTGAGATGCTACTCTTTCTGTTGTAAGCTCCTCATGCAAGTGATTTTCTATATATTCAATTGATTTTTTTATTATCTCTTTATATTCTTCATGCATTTTAGTACCTCCTCACAACTTCAATTTACCATATACATACAAATCTTTTTTGATTTAAATTGCGGATTAGCCCTTGCAACTACAGAATAATAATTTATTTTTAACACATACATAATTACATGATTTTGGGAAAAACTTGTATAGAACGAATTTACATAAGGAGGAATTTATAATGAGAACTCTACTATCAGTTTTATTAGCTCTTATGCTAGTACCTGCATTAACAGGATGTAAA
Organism: Bacillus cereus group sp. BfR-BA-01381; assembly: GCF_022663555.1. Taxonomy (NCBI): domain Bacteria; kingdom Bacillati; phylum Bacillota; class Bacilli; order Caryophanales; family Bacillaceae; genus Bacillus; species Bacillus cereus group sp. BfR-BA-01381. The sequence continues at coordinate 10,097 of NZ_JAKUFR010000049.1, read as the reverse complement.
GCTCCTGCAAAAGAAGACACAACTTCTAATAAAAAGACAACTGAAGAAGCAAAAAACGAGGCTCCTGCAGATTTAAAACTAAACTTCAATGAATTCGATTTAAAGGCAGACTACCAAGATACAAAGAAAGACTACGAAGCAGACTATAAAAATGTAGCAGCTGATAAGAAAATGGAAGCAAAAATTGAAGATCATAAAGCAGATGTAAAATTAACAGGAGACGAGGCTATCACAAAATTAAGCCCACTTCTACAAGAATTAAAATTTGATAAAGATACTGCTGACCAAGAAGTAATCGATCAAGTAGTGAACGTGTTCAAACTTGATAAAGACTACCAAAAATTCGATTTAGAAGTTGTCTTCTCTGATGGAACGAAAAAAGAATATAAAAGAGAAATAAAATAAAGAAGTAGGCGGTTGCCTACTTCTTTATTTTTGCGTATCTTAAATCAGGTTTAGATCCAACATAATATTGAAGTCCAGATACCGTTTGTTTTTGTAAATAGGAATCCGACGGGAATATAATTGGAATTAATGGTGAATCTGTAAACATAATATCTTCTGCTTTATGCAATAAGTCAAAACGCTTATCTTCATTTTGTTCCACTTCTGCTTCCTTCACTAAAGCATCAAATTCTTTATTATGCCATTTTGCATAATTATTTGGACCATCACCTGCATATAAATCTAATTTAGTAATTGGATCTAATAGAGAACCGCCCCATCCCATATAAGCTAATTGGAAATCACTTTGCTTATATGTATCGATGTAACTCTTCCACTCTTTATTTTCTAATTTAATATCTACACCAAGATTTTTCTTAAACATTTCTTGCATTGCTTCTGCTACTTTTTTATGTTGTGTATCTGTAGTGAATTTTAATGTTACCTCAGGTAATGTAGGCCAGCCTTGTTCTTTCATACCTTCTTCTAATAATTTTTTCGCTTCTGCTGGATCAAATTTAACGTAACCACCTTTTTCTTTACGGAAATCACGCCCACTTTGTGTTTTTGCTCCTTCTGGAACGAATGCATTTGCTTCTTGTGCATTGTTTTTATACAGTTTTTCAACAATAAACTTACGATCAACTGCTAACGAGAATGCTTTACGTACTTTCGCATTTGTGAATGGCTCTTTTTCTACGTTAAACGAATAAATATAAGATGAAAATCCTGCAACACGTTTATATTCTTTATTTCCTTTTTCTTTCTCAATCATTTCTTGCGGTAAACTACTTAGTAAATCTAATTCTTTTGATTTGTATAATTGGTACGCTGTTTTAGAATCTGGAATAATACGAAACTCAATTTCTTTTAATGTTACCTTTTTATCATAGTATTCTTTATTTTTTTGTACCGTAATAGCCTGATTATGCTTCCATTCTTTTAATGTGAATGGTCCGTTCGTAATTAACTCTTTTGGATCTGTTTTTAATTTATTATTATCATCAATTGATTTTTTAGATAATGGAATGAATAATGAGCTTGCTAATTTTTGTTTAATAGAAGACACTGGGTGCTCAAGTGTTACCTTTAATGTTTGAGGATCAATGACTTGAATGCCAACTTGTCCTTCTTCACCTTTTCCAGTATTGTATGCCTCTGCCCCTTTAATAAAATACATTTCTGTTGCATTCATAGAACCCGTTTTCGGATTTAATAATCGCTTCCATGCAAATTCAAAATCATTTGCTGTAATAGCAGAACCATCTGACCATTTAATATCTTTCTTTAAATGAATTGTATACTCAGTTCCATCAGCATTTACTTCTTCTTTCTCTGCTAATTCATTTTGATATTTCCCATCACTATCTTGCGTATATAAGCTTGAGAATAAATGTCCAATTACATAACCTGAAGTACTATCTGTCGCAATAGCGGAATCAAGTGTATATGGATCGCTACCAATATTCGTTACTAATCGATCTCCTTCTCCCTTACCAGCACTCGCCTTTTGCGTCTCTTTCTTACCGCAAGCAACAGAAGTAATTGCTAAAACAGTCATAATGACAAACAGTAAAAACTTCTTCATCCTACATTCTCCTTTAACCTGAAATTTTTGGTGTTGATGCCAATAGTGTTTTTGTATAAGAATGTTGTGGATTACGGAATACTTCGTCCGTATTTCCAAATTCAACAAGTTCTCCTTTGTATAAGACAGCTACTTTTTCACATAAATAGTGAACCATCGGTAAATCGTGCGCGATAAATAAATATGTATAACCTTGTTCCTTTTGAATTTTTTGCAGCAAGTGCACAATTTGGATTTGAAGCGAAACATCTAATGCCGAAATTGGTTCATCAAGAATCAATACTTCTGGCTCACACAATAACGCTCTTGCAATAGCAATTCGTTGACGTTGTCCTCCGCTAAATTCGTGCGGATAGCGATCGATATATCGTCTATCTAATCCCACACGTTCTAGCGCATCACCTGCTACTTTATCCTTTAATCCTTTATCACCTAAACCGAATGAAATATAACCTTCCGTTACGCTATCGCGTACTTTCCAGCGCGGATTTAATGCTGCTGTGGAATCTTGAAAAATAAACTGTACTTTCTGTAAGAAATCACGTTTATGAGCTGCCTTCAACTTGTGAACGACTTGACCGTTATAATCAATTTCACCAGACGTTGGGCTCTCAATCCCAGCTATGAGCTTACCAAGTGTTGTTTTTCCTGAACCACTTTCTCCAATAATGCCAAGCGTTGTTCCTTTCGGGATCGCAAGTGATATGTCTTTTAACGCTGCGATTTCTTTATTTTTACTTCCATACGTTTTCGTTACTTGCTTTACACTAATTAAATCTGTCGTCATGAGGCATTCACCTTCTCTTTTGATTTCGCCTTATTATGCTCCAGAACATGTTGCCAGCAATGTGAACTATGCTCCTTGGAATATGTTGTTCTCTCTGGGAAACGATGAATACATTCTTTTATCGCTACTGGACAACGATTTACAAAAGGACAACCAAAGCTATTTAAAGTCTCAATGGAAGGTGTCGTCCCTTCTATTGCACGTAATACTTTTTCGGAATCATCCATATTCGGAATTGCTTGTAATAAGCTTTTTGTGTATGGATGTTTAGGGGAACCTATCACTTCCTCTATCGTTCCTTTTTCAACAACACGTCCTCCATACATCACAACTACTCGATTCGCTACTTCACGTACAAGTGCTAAATCGTGCGTAATTAGTAAAATACTCGTATTTTGCTTTTCCTTTCTTTCCTTTAATAACTCCATAATTTGCTTTTGAATTGTTACATCTAATGCTGTCGTAGGTTCATCCGCAATAACGAGTTTTGGGTGGCAGGCAAATGCGATTGCTAAACAAATACGTTGCCTCATGCCTCCGCTTAATTGATGTGGGTACTGTTCAAAGCGTTTCTCTGCTTCATGTATCCCTAAATCATTTAATAAGTTAATCGCAATTTCTTTTGCTTCTTTTTTCGATTTCTTTTCGTGTTGCAAAATCACCTCTGTAATTTGCCTTCCCACCTTCATCGTCGGATTTAAAGATGAAAGTGGATCTTGAAAGATAAAAGCAATATCTTTCCCACGAATTTGATTCCATTCTGATTCTTGTAGATTCGTTAATTCCTCTGATTCAAAAGATATATTTCCATCATCAATATGAATTGATTCTTGATTTAAGCCGATAATAGATTGTGCTGTAACACTTTTCCCTGAGCCACTTTCTCCTACAAGCGCAACTATTTCACCTTCGCTAATAGAAAAGGAAACATGCTTCACAATTGCTTGTTTACTATTCTCTTTTTCAACGGCTAACGTTACGTTTTCTAAAGATAAGAGCTGTCCCATGTTTTTTCTCCTTTCGATTCCGTTTTACGATTTTTGGATCAATTGCATCTTGTAAACCATCACCAATTGCGTTAAACGCGAACATAATGAGCGCAATCATGATTGCTGGGAAGAATAGCTGCCACCATTCCCCGCTTAGTAATGTCCCAAGTGCATCATTCGTCATCGTCCCCCAGCTTGCTGCCGGTGATTGCACTCCTAGTCCGATAAAGCTTAAAAATGATTCTGAGAAAATAGCTGCTGGAATTGTAAATGATAAATTTACGATAATAATGCCTGTTAAGTTCGGAATTAAATGCCCGTATATAATTTTCATATGTGATGTACCTAATCGCTCCGCTGCAATAACAAACTCTCTTTGTTTTAAAGATAAAACTTGCGCCCTAACGAGACGTGCCATACCAATCCATCCTGTTAATGCAAGGGCGATGATAATGGTAAAAAGACCTGGTTTCATAACAATTAATAGTAAAATAACAATTAATAAATATGGGATACCGTATAACACTTCGATTCCTCGTATAATCCACTCATCAATTAATGTCCCAAGGCGATTGCGCCCTCTCACATATCCGCTAAATCCTCCAATTAGCACACCAAGTCCTATATCAAGAGCAGCTGCCACTAATCCAACTGTTAATGAAATTTTCCCGCCAGCCCAAGTACGTGCCCATATATCTCTTCCCAAATCATCTGTTCCAAACCAATGCTCACTACTAGGTGGTAAGTTTGTTGCCTCTTTTACTTGTTCACTCGCAGTAAATGGCGTTAAACTTTCACCAACAAGTGAGAAAACAATAATGAGTAATAACGTCACTGATCCTAAAACTGCGATTGGATTCGATACAAACTTACGAAACACTTCTTTCTTTCGGCTAATCTTTTGCTGATCTTTATTTATTGTTAATTCTTTTTTCTCTTCATTTGTTAATAACTGGTCATTAATTTCATAAGCCCCCATTTAACCATCTCCCTCCTTACGTAATAGAACGAATACGTGGATCAACAATACGATGAATAATATCTGTAATAAAAATACATACAATTAAAAGTGCACTATAAAAAATGGTTGTTCCCATGATCACTGGATAATCTCGATTAAAAATACTATCTACAAAATATTTTCCGAGACCAGGAATTGAAAAAATCTTTTCGATAACGAAAGTACCTGTTAAAAGTCCCGCCATTAATGGTCCAACAAATGTAAGTACTGGAACAATCGCATTTCGAAGAGCATGTCTTATAATAATCTTCTTAATCGGTATACCTTTCGCTCTCGCTAACTTAATATAATCACTCTGCAGTACTTCGATCATATTAGAGCGAACAAATCTTGTAATCACTGCGATTGGTCCTAACGCTAATGCAAAGGATGGCAATACCGTATGTTCAAATGTACCCCAAGAAGCTACTGGTAAGAGCTCGAATTGAATAGCGAATACTTGTATAAATAGTGGTGCTAAAATAAAACTCGGAATAGAAATACCGAGGATGGCAAGTAAACTTACACCGTAGTCAATTACCTTCCCATGATAGAGAGCAGCAAATGTACCTGCAGCAATTCCGACTAGCAATGAAATAATAAGTGCTTGCAAACCAATAATTGCTGATGGACCAAAACCAGTTGTTATAATTTCTGATACACCTTGCCCGGTTGATTGAACAGATTCACCAAAATCAAAATGAACTACGCCGTCTAAATAAGCAACATATTGATTCCATAACGGTTCATCAAGGTGATACTTCGCTCTCATGTTTTGGATCACTTCTTCAGGAAAGATTTTTGCATCTGATGAAAATGGATCCCCCGGAATAATATGCATAATTAGAAATGTCACCGTCGTAATAACCCATAGCGTGAACACCATAACTGATAATTTTTTAATTACATACACTTCAATAACCCCCTAAACACATATATTTACTCAGTTTTATGAACGTACTTTTTCCATTACTCCCTTTTCTCTTTTTAGAATACAAAAAGCCTTGATCTTAAAAAATAAGATCAAGGCTTAATAAACAAAGGCCCATCACTTATCTTTCAAGACTTGCTTGCTGGAATTAGCACGGTGTTCCTATTACAGAACCCGCTGCTGAGGTGTCATAGGGCCAGTCCCTCTACCTCTCTGGATAAGTAAATTGCTATATTATTATTTGGTTCAAATTGTATATTTCGAATTATAATTCTGAAAAAACGAAAAGTCAATCAAATTGGATATATTTAGAAAAATCAGTTTTTAATACTTTTATTTATCTATATCGTATTTCGCTTATAATAAAAAAGATATGAAAGGAGTTATATGATGGATCCCTTACTTCTAGCAACTATAGGATTACCATTAACAATCGTTATACTTGTTATCATTGGATTTTATAAACTTTTCATTAAAAAGAAAAGCATTACCTCTTTTTACACCCCCTTTGATAATATTACCGGGCAAACTATTTCCGAATTTCACGAAGAACAGAAGGTATTAGTATCCGAGGATGAAGACGGCGATGGTAAGAAGAAAAAATAACCTTGCACAGGCAAGGTTATTTTTTCGTTTCTGCTTGAAAACGTTTATAGTATGTCGATGCTGTTGCAAAGTTAATTTCTATATCACGAATCAACGACGAATCTTCTTCTTTAGCTAACTTCTGTAATTTTTTCATCGCTTGTTCCGATTCATTCAAGAAACCAACATATACTTCATGTTCTTGCTCTTTCGACTTTGGAACACGAATCTCTTTACGTATATGATCAATATCTTCTAACATGCTCGTCGTTACCTTTTGCACATCTTCTTTATATGCAGCATTCGTTATTTCCTTACCGCCCTTTTCTTTTGCTACTTCAAATAACTGTAGTGCTTTATTAATCTCTTTATTCATTTTCAAATCATATTTTTCATGTACTGCACGGTATTCTTTCATCTCTTCTGTTTGCTCAGTAGATTGTTCTACCTTTTCTTTCGGTTCTTTCGTATCTTTATTTCCATTACATCCTGCTAGAAGGATCATACTTCCCATTACAGCAATACCCAAAACCTTCTTCATCTCTTCTTCTCCTTTTATCTACAGCTACTACTCATTATAGTTTCTTTTATCTCCACTTGTTATTATACCGAGAACATCCTACTTTTTACACTTAAGACGATACCTTAATATACATGCCTACATTTTTGTCACAGTATCGTCACTTTATGCAAATAACTTTTGCATCACCTTACAAAGCTGTCTTAGTTACTTCAAAGAAATGAAAAAAGCTGATTCAAAAAGTATTTGAATCAGCTCTTTTTTATAAGTTAAGCCTCTAAATTTTGTCTTTGTTGCAGTTCAAACTGCTTTTCACTTCTTCTGGCCATAAATAAATAGCATAGTACCGCACCAGTTTCACAAAGAGCTATTACAACACCCATTGGTAACGCCGTGTTACTTCCACCTATACCTACTAGCGGTGCAACAAGCGCTCCTGAAATGAACTGTAATAAACCTAATAAAGCTGATGCTGTTCCTGCAGCTTGTTTCTGATTTCTCATCGCTAACGAGAACCCGGTTGTTGAGACAACCCCAACACTTGATACGACAAGAAATAACGAGCATAAAACGCCAATTAACCCTATTCCTAGTAAGATTGTCAGTAGTAAAGATAAACCACCAACAGCTGCAATAATGATACCAGAGACAAATAAAGTCTTCTCATTCACTTTCCCCGCTAAACGACCTGTTACCTGACTAGCAATAATAATACCAATACCGTTGATTGCAAAGAATAAACTAAATTGCTGTGGTGATGCTCCGTATATGTTCTGCAACACAAATGGTGAGCCCGAAATGTATGCAAACATTGCCGCTGTTACTAATCCTTGTGACAATGCATATCCCATAAACAAACGATCCTTTAATAGTTTTCCGTACGTCGCTAACGTCCCTGACAAACCACCTGTTTCTCTTTCTTCAGGAGGTAATGTTTCACGCAATACGAAAGTAGCTGATATTAACATGAATACACTTATTGCTCCAAGAACGATGAAAACACCGCGCCATGTTGTAAACTGTAATAATTGTCCCCCAATAATCGGTGCCAAAATAGGCGCTGCTCCGTTTACTAACATAAGTAGTGAGAAGAACTTCGTCATTTCAGAACCTGAATACATGTCACGTACCATTGCACGTGATATAACAATCCCAGCTGATCCTGAAGCTCCTTGTAGGAAGCGTAATAACACTAACGTCCAAATAGATGGCGCAACAGCACAAAGTAAAGAAGAAGCAACATAAATAATGAGAGCAATAATAAGAGGTTTGCGTCTTCCGTAAATATCACTAATTGAGCCAACAAATAATTGTCCTACTGAAAGCCCAAGCAAACAAGCTGTTAATGTAAGCTGGGCTAGGGATGCACCTGTTTGCAAGTCATCCGTTAACTTCGGTAACGAAGGCAAATACATATCAATAGATAATGGCCCAATCGCCGTAAGTGTCCCTAGTACAAGAATCATCCATAACCTGTTCATCTTTACAGGCTTATATATTTCCTGATTAACTTCATTCACTTTTTTCATTCACCCTTTCCTATACATACTAAATCGTAACAATTATAGTTACAACATAAACATACGTCAAGTATAGCGCATTTTCCTGTTTAATTTTGTAAAAAAAAGCGATAGAATTTCTATCGCTTTACTTGTTCAAATTACTATTTGTAAATTTAGATACGGAAGACATCGCCTCTCCTGTATCTAAATATGTGATTTGAATTGGATCTCCCACTTCTGTAAACATAGCATATGGGAATTTCTTCACAGGTATCATAAATACTTTTTGTTCATTCTCTAACAGTACGTACACGATTGTATTTTCACCTGATTTTTCTTTATATACACGTTGTACAGTGCCTTCTTTTTGCGCCTCTTTTCCATTTGAAGTCGGTCTAAATGAATCTCCGCTTCCACTCAGCGCATTTTTATAATTCTCAAGCGCTTCTTTTTGCGTCGAACCTGTTGCAAATATTTTCGCATTAGAAGCATAGATAACAGTATGGGCACGTACTAACCCTCCGTCATCAATAACAGGTACAATCCAAGAAGGTTTACCGTACACGTTATAAATAACCGGCATCGTTCCATGCCACTTTTCTCTCTTAAAAGAATTATCCACGACTTCTGAAGCAGCCGAACCATCCATAATTCCCTTTACTTCTTTTCCGTTATAGTAATACAACTTACCTGTACGCGCATCGATAAGTGAATAACCTAGTGCAGAATCTACTCCCTCTTTCGGAGAAGTGAAATCAGTAAAGTAATATAGTGTTCCATCCTTACCGAAAATCGGTGTAACTCCTTCTTTCGTTCCCCACTCAGTCGGGATCTTCATATCAGTTTGCGAGAATTTTGTATTCCAAAATCCGTGAATATATTTACCGAAGTACGTATTTAACGTAGATGCAGTCTCGTGATTTAATACGCCATCAACAAATTTAGGTGCCTTTCCTTTATCGTATCTTTTCACTTCGCCTGTTTGTGCATCTACTACTACAACGCCCTCTACCTCAAATCCAGATCTTCCTGAAATAAATTCACCGTACGTCATTGTATAATACGGTTTCCCTTTATCATCCACTTCAAATTTAGGTTTTCCTTTAAAGATTAAATTTGGTTCTGCTTGCCTTACCACACGCTCTAAATTATTTCCGAAAAACATGCTTGGCACGTATTTCATTTTATAACCAAGGTGCAGTTTCGCTTCTGCATCAGGATTCGTACCTGACATCGTGACGTACCCTGGAATTGTCTCAGCTTTACGTGCTTTAAAAAATCCTGAAACTTCAATCGGTGCTACATATAAAGCCTCGCCATTTACCATTTGTGGCGTTAATTCTCCTAGCTCAAAATAAGCTACTTTCGGAATATCCCCAAATACTTTTTTCATCTTATTCTCCGCTGTCTTTGGCGGCACTGTAAATGGCTGATCATTTTCAGTAAATGGCTCTGAAATATCTTTCTCTACCTTTACAACAGAATCATATTTCTTTTGCGAGATTACTATATCGTGCAAATAACCAAAGTAGCCGTAACTTGCAAGTAAAACAAGCATTAGAATTCCTTTTAACGTACCTTCTAATTTACCTATTTGATCTTGGGAAAATAAAACGAGCCCAATTAAAATCGCTATTGCAACAGAATAATGAGTAAGAATTGAATCTGCTCGATCATCAATTAGCCAAAAATATTCATAGATTGCAATACCTATCCAAAATAAAACTGGAATAACTAAAATAGATGATTTC
>NZ_JAKUFR010000048.1:0-37154 GCF_022663555.1 Bacillus cereus group sp. BfR-BA-01381 | reverse complement strand
AGCTTATCTAGCGTAATTAAATCTTGTGCTGACCATCTATAAGGAACTTCATCTATTCCAAACGTTGCTTCCGCAAAAGAATAAAGTGCTTCGTAATGAAGCATCGTGTTTATTCCTTGTCCTGTTTTATGACTTTCTCCGCCAATTAAAATTAATTTTTCCCCATTGCTTGTTGTGTAGCGTAAGGAGCGTTTTGGGTCATCAATACTTAAATACATGCCACCTGGATAATCTGTTTTTGCTTTAATAGCAAGAGCATAAGAGCGTTCTGCGTACATTCGCGTAAAGAAAAAGCTATTCGCATCATAAAAAGGAAAGTGTGAACAAGAGACAACATATTCACAAGTGATGCGATGTCCGCCCTTTGTAATGACTTGTGGAGAATCTCCTTTTTCTACATCCATAGCAGTCGTTTGTTCGTAAACTTTTCCTCCCATCTCCACAAACTTTTCTAAAAGTGTTTTCAAATAAAGAAGGGGATGAAACTGGGCTTGATTTTTCATGACAAGTGCAGATTGTACTGGAATTGGAATCGATAGAGATTGAACATAGTCACAAGGTATATTTAATTTTTGATAGGCTTCATATTCTTTCGATAAACTTCTTAATCCCTTATCGGTAGTTGTATATAAATATGAATCTTCATTTGAGAAATTACAGTCGATTTTATATGTTTGCACAGTTTCATTAATAAATTGTAGAGCATGATTATTTGATTCATAGTAAAGCCCGGCCTTTTCCATACCGAAATGATTGATTAATTCATCATAAATAAGATCATGTTGCGCTGTTATCTTTGCTGTTGTATGCCCAGTCGTCCCGTTTAAAATAAGCCCAGAATCAATTAACACAACATCGATGCCTTCTTTTGCAAGTAAATAGGCAGTAGTAATACCTGTAATACCAGCACCGATAACAGCAACTTTTGTCTTTATATTTTCAGATAAAGGGGGAAAAGTTGGGATTTGGGTAGATTCAATCCAATAAGATGATGGGAATTGTGGAAACGTATCGCTTGTCATTAAGGAAACCTCCTGATTTAGAACAATTTTCCTTTTAATATTTCCATATGATATGAAATTCATGTGTGTTGTTTTAGAGGTAGGCTATTTTTATCTCACTTTAATGGACAGTAAGACCCCCACCTCAAAATTCAGCGAAAGTAAAGAAGTTAGGTGGGGGGCGGGCTACCCATAAAAGTCCGATTGGTGAGGGCTAATAATCAGCGGGAGATGAAGCCCCCCACTGATTAAAGTTTCACTTTATTTAAAAGAAAGATAAAATTATCTCGATATAATTATTGGACGTTGTCGGTATGAAGAGGTAGGAGTTGTGTAAAGCTAGATTTAGATGAGTATATTTGTTGTTTAAACAGAGAGTTCTTGAATAAGATAGAGTCTATAGCATGGCAAAGTACGTATATGTATAATGAATGAAACCTTATAAAATCTATGTTTTTTCTTTAGTGAAATAAAGTATAATTATAAAAATATAACCAACTTTTATTACTAGGTCATAAAAGTTGTTGACAATGTGGAAATTCTATTGATATGATTCATCATGTGGAAAGGTTGATAGAGAGTAAAAAGATAAATGTTTTTCATTGATAATAAAAGCGAAAAATAAGTGACGATAGAGTGAGTATATTTTCCTTATAACAGATGCTTTTTAATCACCTAGTAAAATCAATCTGGAAGCAAGAATTGATATATGTAAGTTGCGCAAGGCGCGGCATAAGAAAGGGGCAAAAGGATGAAGGAGCTTCATACGTTTGGGTGGTATGCAGCACGTGTATCACCACATTTGCCGAAAAAAGCATTTAAACCAGTTCCTACTCGTTTATTTGGCGGACTGGCTTATTTACTTGTGGCATTGGCGGGGTTAATATCGATTGGTGTATTTGAATTGAATGTGTGGGCTAATCTAGGAATTGCGATCGTTCTTGGATTATGTTTTGCTTCACTTGGGTTTTTAGGGCATGAAATTTTACATGGAACTGTTGTAAGAAAGGCATGGCTTCGTGATTTCTTAGGAGCGATTGCATTTATGCCATTATCAACAGGTCCTAAACTTTGGCGAAAGTGGCATAATGCAACGCATCACGTTCATACACAACATGAAGAGAATGATCCAGATGCATGGCCTACACTTGAGAAGCTTAAAAAGAGTAAGTTTTTGAGCTGGGTATACCGCATGCCTCTTCATGTACGTTCATTCTTTAGTTTTCTGTCACTAACAATTCAATTTACATTGCATTCGACTCGAATGTTCTTTCATTTTATAAAAGAGTTTAAGTCATCCAATCAAAAATCTGTATGGCTTCAACTTCTTTTGCCTTGGACTGTTTGGATTAGTTTATTGTTTATTATGGGGCCTGGAAAATGGTTATTTGCATATGTGATTCCATTGTTAATTGCTAACTTTATTGTAATGGCATATATCGCAACAAATCACCGCTTAAATCCAATTGTTCCAGTAAATGATCCGTTAGCAAACTGTTTATCAGTAACAGTGCCGCGTTGGGTAGACGTTTTACATTTCAATTTCTCATATCATACAGAACATCATTTGTTCCCTGCTATGAGCTCTAAATACTACCCGTTAGTAAAAGAGAAAATTAAAGAAATGTGGCCGGAACGCTATCATGAGATGCCGATGACAAAAGCTTTGGCAGCGCTATGGAATACACCACGTGTGTATTATCAAGGAAGTGAATTAGTGGATCCGCATAGAGAGCATTTCTATGGTTCTTTAGGAAATGGGCTAGATCCTCATAATATTTCATATCGTGAGGAACATATAGAGGAAGAAGAGAGTATTAAAAAAGTAAATCCGTAAAAATTGATATATGTTGCAGTGAAAAAGCAAGCCATCTCAGGCTTGCTTTTTCTTATAAAGAGACTTCCTTTTTGTTCTTTGTATGGAATTGGACGGAGTTAGTTTCTTTTCGTTGTAGTCGTTTTTCTAAAAGGTTAACAAGGTACGTGAATAGGAGAACAAGAACAAGATAATATAAACCAACAATTATGTATGTATCTAATTGTTGGAAGTTACCTGCAGCAATGGATAAACCTGATCCCCATAATTCGGACAATCCTACATATGCAACGAGGGAAGAGTCCTTTAATCCAATAATAAACTGATTTCCTAAAGGAGGAATAGATTGACGGAATGCTTGCGGTAATACAATACGGCGCATCGCTAAAGGATACGGCATACCTAGAGAGCGAGCAGCTTCCATTTGCCCACGATCGACAGATTGGATAGAGCCTCGGAAAATTTCAGTAATATATGCACCGTTATGAATTGCTAAAGCAATGGCTCCTGCCCAAAAAGGAGTAAAAACAACAACGGATGTAATCCCAAAATAGAGAATGGCGATTTGAACAATTAAAGGTGTACCACGAATAATGGCGATGTATATGTGAGCAATACTATTTAAAACTTTATTGTTAGAGATTCGAAAGAAAGCGAATAGTAATCCAATTAGTGAACCGAGTAATAGGGATGTTAGTGTTAATTGTAATGTGACAATAGTAGCTTTTAAGAGTGTGGGATAGGTAGAGATAAAAATTTCAAACATGCGTTTCACCTCATATTATATAGATTTTAGTAGAGAATGAAATGCCCCACACAAAGTGGGGCATGATTTATGGAAACTTTGAAGGGCTAAATTACTTCGTTTTTTCCTCTTCACCAAGAATATTACGCCCAAACCATTTTTTACTGATCTTTTCATACGTACCATCTTTAATAATTTCATCTAAAGCTTTATTTACTTTCTCGACCATTTCTTTATCATCTTTACGAATAGCAATTCCCATTTCATCAAGGTTTAGTGGTTTTCCAGCTTCTTTTATATTTGATTTACCTTCTTTGATCATGCGTAAACCAACCATTTGATCTGTAATTACTGCATCAATACGTCCAGGCTCTAAGTCCATAAGTGCAGTAATATCGCTATCGTATTCTGTAATTTGATCTGTATGTTTTGCAACGAGGTCTTTAAAGGTACTAGCTTTTACAACACCAATTTTCTTACCCTTTAAATCTTCTGGAGAAGAGATAGATGTATTCTTTTTAGCTACAAAAATTTGGGCACCAGAACGATAATAAGGATTTGAGAAATTAACAGCTTTTAAGCGTTCTTCTGTAATTGCCATACTGCCCAGTATTACATCATACTTTTTCGCTTTGAGACCTTGGATTAGCGTTTCCCATGGATTTGTAATAGGGGTTGGTTTCATATTCATTTTTTTCGCGAGTGCTTCACCTAGTTCTACATCAAAACCGACAAGTTTTCCGTCATTTTCTTTATAGTTAAAAGGTTTATATAAGCCACTCATCGCATAACGAAATTCTTTTTCACCATTTGAAGAAGTAGTAGCACTTTCCTTACTACAGGCTCCTAGTATAAAGGATGTGCATAATGTAATACTCGCAACAATGGTTAATAGTTTTCTTTTCATAAAACCCCTCCTATATATTGATCATACGGATGGTTTTAAGTATGTTATTGAAATATTTTATTTAGATGATTAGTTGTGCACCGTATGAATGTATTTCTTTTCGTTTGAAACAGAAGTTATATTATAAAACGTTGCGTAAAAATTGTTTCGCTCGTTCATGTGATGGAGCTGAAAAGAATTGTGCTGGCGGAGCATCTTCTACAATTTTTCCATCATCCATAAAAATGACGCGATCAGCTACATCTCTTGCGAAATTCATTTCATGAGTAACAATAACCATGGTCATTCCTTCTTCAGCAAGTTCTTTCATAACTTGCAACACTTCTCCAACAAGTTCAGGGTCTAAAGCTGAGGTAGGTTCATCAAATAGCATAATTTTAGGGTTCATAGCAAGAGCTCGTGCAATAGCAATACGCTGTTTTTGACCACCTGATAGGAGATGGGGCGTTACATCTGCTTTATCTTGTAGGCCGACTTTTTGCAGAAGCTGATTTCCGATTTCTTTTGCATTTGCTGCTTCTAATTTTTTTACATGAATAGGTGCTTCTATGATGTTTTCTAGTGAGGTCATATGAGGAAAGAGGTTAAAGTGCTGAAAAACCATACCGACATTTTCGCGGACTTTGTTTAAATTTGAATGCTTTGGATCAATTCGTTCACCTTGTAAGTGAATTTCACCTTCATCGTACATTTCTAAAAAGTTAAGACAGCGAAGTAATGTACTTTTACCGGAACCACTGGCACCAATTAAAACGACAACTTCTTTTTCTTGTACTTCTAAATCAATTCCTTTTAAAACGTCAAGTGAGCCAAATGATTTTACTAGATTTCGAACCTGAATCATACAAAACCCCCAGTCAAAAATATATTTTACAAATGTTGCCCCTTATTTCTGTTATTAGTCACAAATTGTCAGAATCCTTTATTTTTTTCGTGGATTTGATATTAAAGGAAATAATAATTTTTTAAAATCTCTATATCCTTCTATAATGAAAATATGGATAATAATATATAGGTAGTACTTATATTACTTATACAAAGGGGGAAAGAAGAGATGGAAAAAGAAAGGAAGACATTTTCCTTTGGCTTACGTACACAACTTATGCTATTCACTACAGTTTTAGCTTTAATTACATATTCAACAAGTATATTTTTTATTTATGTGATATATGATTATTTTCAAAGTTATGTAAGTCAAACTGCATATAATATTATCGTTATGTTATTAGGGGTAGTATGGTCTGGAATTTTAGCATATGGAGCAGCCATATTTTTAATTAAACCGCTTCGAAAGTTAGAGGAGGCGGCGAGAAAAGCGGCTGAAGGAGACATTCGTGAAGATGTTCCGTTACCGAAGACTGATGATGAAATTAAATCTTTAAGTGTTGCATTTAATATGATGCTAGGGAACTTAAGGGGCATGGTAAAAAATATTGATACAACATTTTCGTATACAAACAATCAAGTACAGCAAATTAGAAAACAAACAGGCGAAGCAACGAAACAAGCACAAGGTGTTTCTGAAACACTTGCAGAGATTTCTTCTGGCGCTGAACAATCAGCTGCATCCATTCAGGCAATTGTTTCTGCTGTTGATACAACAACTTCTATTGCAAGTGAAGTAGAAGAGAAAGCGAAACAGTCTGATGAGTTGTCTTCAGAAATGGTTCAAGCTTTAGGGCATAGTACTCGTGTCTTTACGTCTTTAATTCAAGGTATTCAAACATTGGCGAAAGAAAATGAAGATTCAATGCAAAATGTACAGAAGTTAGAGGAAAGAATGAAACAAGTAGAACACATTGTATCTGTTGTGAGTGAGATTGCTAGCCAAACTAATTTATTAGCACTAAACGCTTCTATTGAGGCTGCTCGTGCAGGAGAGCATGGAAGAGGCTTTGCGGTTGTTGCGGAAGAAGTACGAAAACTTGCTGATGAAAGTGATCATTCTGCAAGAAACATATCGCAGTTATTACGAAATATGCAAGAGGAAGTACAACAAGTTGCAATGAAAATGACAGAACAAGTGAAAATAGCTAAAGAAGAGGCGAAACGTGGGGAGGCTACGGAATTAATTTTAAAAGAAATGTCATCAAGTGTTATGGAAGTAGCGGATGCAACCAAGCAAATTAGTGGTTATATGAATGAACAAGTGAACCACATTCATCAAACAGGAGCACAAACAAAGGCCGTAGCAGCAATTGCTGAAGAAACGTCAGCTGGTTCACAAGAAGTAGCACGTGTGACGTTGCAACAATCTAAAAATATGATAGCAATCGATCAATTATCAAAGGATCTAGAGAAACAAGCAACAGAATTGAAACAAACAATTAAACGATTTTCAATGTAAAAGAGAAGAACAGAATACTGTTCTTCTCTTTTTTTAGCTAGATTTAATATCTATAGTTAAAAGATATAAACTATGAACGTTTCCGCAACATTCTTTTCTGTCCCTTTCGGATGAAATTTATAGCGAGCTATAATATTAAAAGGGGTGTCTTTTATGAAAAAAGAAAAAAGACAACGATTAATTAAACAATTTGTAAAAGAGTATGAAATAGAGAAGCAAGAAAGATTAGTAGAATTGTTAGCAAAAAAAGATGTATTAGTAACACAAGCTACGGTTTCTCGAGATATTCGTGAGTTAAACTTAACGAAGGTACCTTCTCAAGAAGGATTGATGATATATAAAATTTTCTCAGAAGAGCATTTACAAACTGATATAAAATTAAAGAAAAAATTACGAGAGGTTGTTGTGAAAATTGATTGTGTAGATCAATTAATGGTTATTAAAACATTACCTGGAAATGCACATGTTATTGGTGTTTTGTTTGATGAGTTAGATTGGAAAGAAAAAATAGGATGTATATGTGGAAATGATACATGCCTTATAATTTCTCAGTCGAAATCAGATAGGGAGATTTTAGAAGAACGATTAAATTTAATTCTTTAGATGCAAAATCCTGTTTTTAATTTTTATTAAAAACAGGATTTTTGTGTAAATACGGAAGTTAAATATTCAACATATATGCGTAATATATGTATTTTTTATTAAAAAATCGGGATGGATTATTATAAAAATACAAATTAATATGATTTTAAAAAAATAACTTGTTTAATATTTCACAATGATAATGTGGATGATTTCACAAAGGTGAAAGCGTGTAGCATTTATTATGTACTTGTAAGACATCAAACATATTTAAAAGGAGGTACAACAAATGAAGCATCCGATACATGTTACTTCAGAAATTGGGGAATTACAAACGGTTTTATTAAAACGACCGGGTAAAGAAGTGGAAAACTTAACACCAGATTATTTACAGCAATTATTATTTGACGATATTCCATACTTACCAATTATTCAAAAAGAGCATGATTATTTTGCACAAACGTTACGCAATCGGGGTGTTGAAGTTCTTTATTTAGAAAAACTAGCCGCTGAGGCGTTAGTAGATAAAAAACTTCGAGAAGAATTTGTTGATCGTATTTTAAAAGAAGGACAGGCCGACGTAAATGTTGCACATCAAACTTTAAAAGAATATTTACTTTCCTTTTCAAATGAAGAATTAATTCAAAAAATTATGGGCGGTGTACGGAAAAACGAAATTGAAACAAGTAAGAAGACACATTTATATGAATTAATGGAAGATCACTATCCGTTTTACTTAGATCCAATGCCTAATTTATATTTTACTCGTGATCCAGCAGCTAGCGTGGGCGATGGCTTAACGATAAATAAGATGAGAGAACCAGCGCGTAGACGTGAATCATTATTCATGGAGTACATCATTAAATATCATCCAAGATTTGAAAAACATAATGTACCAATCTGGTTAGATCGTGATTATAAATTTCCAATTGAAGGTGGCGACGAGCTAATTTTAAATGAAGAAACAATTGCGATTGGAGTATCTGCTCGTACTTCAGCTAAAGCAATTGAACGTTTAGCAAAAAATCTCTTTAGCCGACAAAATAAAATTAAGAAAGTGTTAGCAATAGAAATTCCAAAATGCCGAGCATTTATGCATTTAGATACAGTATTTACAATGGTTGATTATGACAAGTTTACAATTCACCCAGCTATTCAAGGGCCAAAAGGGAATATGAATATTTATATTTTAGAAAAAGGATCAGATGAGGAAACTCTTAAAATTACACATCGTACTTCTTTAATGGAAGCATTAAAAGAGGTATTAGGCTTAAGTGAATTAGTTCTTATTCCATGTGGAGGAGGAGATGTAATTGCTTCTGCTCGTGAACAATGGAATGATGGCTCGAACACATTAGCAATCGCGCCAGGTGTAGTTGTTACATATGATCGCAACTATGTATCCAATACGTTATTACGGGAACACGGTATAGAAGTGATTGAGGTGCTAAGTTCAGAATTATCTCGTGGTCGTGGGGGTCCACGTTGCATGAGTATGCCAATTGTTCGTAAAGATATTTAGTATAAATAACGGAGAAAGTAGGGATGAAGTATGTTAATGACTAGACCAAATTTAAAAGGAAGAAGCTTTCTAGCAGAAAAAGATTTTACACAAGAAGAATTGTTATATTTTCTAGATTTGGCAGCAGAATTAAAAGAGAAAAAGAAAAATGGTATCCCGCATCATTATTTAGAAGGTAAAAATGTAGCGCTCTTATTTGAAAAAACTTCTACTCGTACGCGTTGTGCATTTACAGTAGCATGTACAGATTTAGGGGCAAATCCTGAATATTTAGGGAAAGGTGATATTCAGCTTGGGAAAAAAGAATCTGTAGAGGATACAGCAAAAGTGTTAGGGCGTATGTTTGACGGAATTGAGTTTCGTGGATTTAATCATGAAACTGTAGAATCTTTAGCACAAAATTCTGGTGTGCCGGTTTGGAATGGATTAACAGATATGTGGCATCCAACACAAACACTAGCAGATTTATTAACAATTAGAGAACATGTAGGGAAACTGAAAAATGTGAAGCTCGTTTACGTTGGAGATGGACGAAATAATGTTGCTAATAGCTTACTAGTTGGTGGCGCAATCGTTGGAATGGATGTACGTATTTGTACACCGGAAACTTTATGGCCTGCACAAGAAGTAATAGATTTAGCAAAAAAATATAATGAACAGGTAATGATAACAAGTAATGTGGAAGAAGCAGTTGCGAATGCAGATGTAATTTATACAGATGTATGGGTGTCTATGGGGGAAGAAGAAAAATTTGCTGAACGTGTCAAGTTATTGAAACCTTATCAAGTAAATATGAAAATGATTAAAGAAACAGGAAATGAAAACGTGATTTTCTTACATTGTTTACCTGCATTTCATGATGTCGAAACGATGTATGGCGAAGAAGTTTATGAGAAATATGGGTTGAAAGAAATGGAGGTAACTGACGAAGTATTCCGCAGTAAACATTCAAAAGTATTTGATCAAGCTGAAAATAGAATGCATACAATTAAAGCGGTTATGGCAGCTACTTTAGGAAACATGGAGTAAAGAAGAAAGGGAGTCTTCCTTTCTTCTTTCTCCTCCTTTAGACACTATCATTCACTATTGCTTTTGTATTGTTATTGCAATTAAAGAGAGGTGAGTGGAATGGGTGAAGATAAGAAACTAGGGTTGTTTACATTAACGGCTCTTGTAGTGGGGTCTATGATTGGCGGTGGAGCCTTTAATTTAGCGAGTGATATGGCAAAAGGTGCTGGTGCTGGAGCCATTATTATTGGCTGGGTTATAACAGGAATTGGGATGATTGCACTTGGATTATCTTTTCAAAATCTAACTGTAAAACGGCCAGATTTAGATGGTGGTATTTTTAGCTATGCAAAAGCAGGGTTTGGTAATTTTATGGGGTTTAATAGTGCGTGGGGATACTGGCTATCTGCTTGGCTTGGGAATGTAGCTTACGGCACATTATTGTTTTCTTCATTAGGATATTTCTTCCCGATCTTTGAAGGCGGGCAAAACGTAGCGTCCATTGTTGGTGCAAGCGTATTATTATGGTGTGTTCACATGTTAATTTTACGTGGAGTTCAATCAGCGGCACTTGTGAATTTAGTAACTACAATCGCAAAATTAGTACCTGTATTTGTATTTATTGTCATAGGAATCTTCGCGTTTCATATTGATACGTTTTTAGATGGATTTTGGGGGCAAACTGGTTCTTTTTCATGGGGAGCAGTTGGCAGCCAAGTTAAAAGTACAATGCTTGTAACTTTATGGGTATTTATTGGGGTAGAAGGTGCTGTTGTTTTATCCAGTCGAGCAAAAAATAGAAGTGATGTAGGGAAAGCAACGGTTATTGGCTTAATTGGTACACTCATCATTTACATTTTAATCACATTATTGTCTCTTGGACTTATGCAACAAGCAGATATTGCTGGTTTGAAAAATCCGGCTATGGCTTATTTATTTGAAAGTGTTGTTGGAAAATGGGGTGCTATCTTTATTAATTTAGGTTTAGTCATCTCTGTATTAGGTGCTTGGTTAGGGTGGACTTTGCTCGCTTCTGAAATTCCATATTTAGCGGCTAAAGATGGAGTGTTTCCAAAATGGTTCGCAAAAGAAAATAAAAATAAGGCTCCAGTAAATTCATTATGGATAACAAATGGTTTAATTCAAATGTTCTTGTTAACATTCGTCGTTTCTGATCAGGCGTATAACTTTGCATTCTCTTTAGCATCTTCAGCTATTTTAATTCCATATGCTTTTTCAGCATTTTATCAACTGAAACATAGCTTAAAGTCTGAGGAAGTAGATCGAAATAAAAATATAGTAATTGGCTTGATAGCAAGTATTTATGGTGTTTGGTTAGTTTATGCAGCTGGTTTAGAGTATCTATTATTAACAATGACTTTATATGCGCCAGGTATTTTTATTTTTTACAATGTTCAAAAGCAAAAGAGTTCGAAGCAAATATTTACTCGAGTGGAATTAGCATCATCCGTAGCAATTGGTGCTTTAGCATTTTTTGCGATTTATGGATTAATTACAGGCAGCATTACTTTATAGAGCTCTGTGAAAACGAAATGAACTGGAGGGCTGAAATATGGCACGAAGAAAAATTGTAGTTGCACTAGGGGGAAATGCGATACAGTCTGGAAAAGCTACTGCGGGGGCGCAGCAAGAAGCGTTGGAAAAAACGGCGGAACAACTTGTGAAAATAATGGAAAATGATGTAGATATAGTAATTGCACATGGAAATGGTCCACAAGTGGGGAATATTTTATTGCAGCAAAAAGCTGCAGAAACGGAAAAGACACCTGCAATGCCATTAGATACTTGTGGGGCAATGAGCCAAGGAATGATTGGATATTGGATGGAAAATGCGATTGAAAAGGCATTGAAAAAACGGAATATAAAAAAAGATGTAGCAACGGTTATAACACGCGTTGTTGTGGATAAAAAAGATGAGGCATTTAAAAATCCAACTAAACCAATTGGTCCTTTTTATACAGAAGAAGAGGCCAGAAGATTAATGGACGAAACAAAAGCAGTGTTTAAAGAAGATGCGGGTAGAGGGTGGAGACGTGTTGTTCCATCACCGAAGCCTGTAAGTATTCATGAACATAAAGTGATTAATTCTTTGGTCGAAGATGGAAATATAGTGATAGCTGTTGGCGGTGGTGGAATTCCAGTAATTGATTCTGAAGAAGGGCTAAAAGGAACTGAAGCGGTTATCGATAAAGATTTCGCTGCGCAGAAATTAGCAGAATTAGTAGATGCCGATACGCTTGTTATTTTAACTGCAGTTGATCATGTGTATGTAAATTATAATCAACCGAATCAAAAAAAATTAGAGCATGTCACAGTGAATCAATTAGAAGAATACATTGAGGAACAGCAATTTGCTGCGGGAAGCATGCTTCCAAAAATTGAAGCTGCTATTAATTTTGTTAATACAAATACAAAAAGAAAAACAATTATTACGTCTTTAGAAAAAGTATATGAAGCACTAGAAGAAAAAGCCGGTACTATTATTTCAAAACAAAATGTATGCATGTATGTTTAAATACATTATGTACGCTACTTATTATTGAAAAAAGAATGAAGTTAGTAACTTCATTCTTTTTATTGATTCATATTTTTTGTACGTATTGTTCATAAAGTTTTCATGATGAAATCTGAATATATAAGTTAGTTATGATAAAATTCAAATTGAATACGCTTTCTTGATTTTTCGCTCCAACATACAGCAAGAGAGAGGGAATTTTATGAATAGACGGAACGTAGTTAAGGATTTAAAGCAGTTCGAATTATTTGCTCATTTAACAGAAAAGAAATTGAAAGGTTTGACGGAGTTTGTCTATTGGCGAACTTATAAAAAGGGTCAATTTTTATTTTTAGAAGGGGATTCAAGAGAAAGAATTTACTTCATGTTAGATGGATTTGTAAAGTTAGAGCGGGTAAATCAAAGTGGGAATTTATTATATGATGACTATGTAAAGAGGTATTCTATTTTTCCTTATGGTGGTATGTTTACAGACAGAGGATATAACTATACGGCAGAAGCGATGACAGATGTAGAGGTCTATTATATTCCGACAGTAATTTTCGAAGATATGGTGAAATCTAGTAGGACACAATTAATGTATGTTGTTCAGCAATTATCATCGATATTAAAGCTAAACGAAAATCGAGTACAAAATATTACAATTCCTAATGCACAAGATCGGGTCATTCAAACATTAAATTATTTAATGCAGGATTTAGGAGAACAGAGTGGCGAAACGATTGTAATTTCCTGCCCACTTACAACCATTGAAATATCGAAAATATCTGGTACGTCTCGAGAGACGGTTAGTAGCGTATTAAAACAATTAAAAAATGATAGTATTGTTACAATTTTAGATAAAAAAATTACAATACATAATCCAACATATTTTGAGGAAATCTCTATGTGAAAATTGTAGATTGATTTTTTAATTCATATTGTATATTAATAAGGTTCTTTATATATTTATAAGGAACTTTTTTACGTTATCCTCTATAAAAAGATTGTATAGTATAGTAATAATAGCTAAAATCGATAATAAAAACAAAGTGAAGGGGAGAAGGAATGATTCGCATTGAGTATGATCGATTAGTAGCTATTTTTTACAGTATAGGGGTTTTATTATTATTAAAAATTCCAAATGATAATGAATTAATAGGGGAAGAGCTATTTAATCTCTATAAGGTTCCGATACATACGGATATTTATATGAATTACAAAGTTTCAAATATATTGATTGTTTCTTTCGTACTACATGTAATTGCATTTATATTATTTTTGAAATGGCTAGGAAAAAAGGAGTCTAGTACATTTAGAAAAATGAATAAGATAAAAGTAGTAGGTATTAGTATTTTGATTTTAATGATGCCGTTTATTTTAAATAACATCCTTCATACATTGAATAAAACATGGTACTACGCAGGAAAAACAGGCGTAGAAGCAATAGAATATAAAAAAGATGATAGCCAGTGTAGGATGGAGAAAAATGGAGAGGATATCGAACGAAAGTGCATCGTTACTTTAAAAAATTATCGTAATCATTCACAAGCATTAAAAGTTGTTTTATATGAGGATTCAAAAAGTTATCCAATACCAAATCCAATCTATTTACAAAAACATGAGACAAAGCAAGTCGAATTTCAAATTCCTGTTGTTTATAGTAGCGGTATTGAAAAAGATGAAGTTCCAAATATTAAAATACATTCACTGCATGAAGATGATACGAAATAAAATTAATCCGTAAGTAAAAGTTTATGAGTAGGAGCAATAATTTGAAACGATATAGAAAATCAACTTGAATCATCCAACATGCTGCGAGGTAATAGCATATTGGATGATTTTTTATTGTATCCCTTTTCTTACGTATGAAAAGGAGGGATACTTTGTTGAAAACGAAAAACATTGCAAGGATCATATATGGTTTTCACTTTACGTAATCTTTGAAAGTTAGGGCCATAATAACTAGTTTGCCAATTTTTAATGTCGATATCGGGCCAATTGACATAGTCACCTAGTGTATAAGGGTCTAAGCTTTCTCGTAAATCTTTAACCCAGCGTATATTTCGATTTTCTTCACCATCACATTTCCAAGAGGTAATGTATTCTTGCGCAATAATTGCTTTGCGATGGAAATAAGCTGTTTCAGTAGGCGGAATATTTTCAACAGCACCTACGAGCGATTGGTGCCAAATACTCGCATCCTTATTTGGTGCATGTGAAAGAAAATACTGCATGATTTGAATTCCTTTAAGAGGAATAGGTTTATATACGTAGGAACCGGAGCGCTTGAAGTTTTCAGGGATGTTACCACTGTTAAAAAATTCAACAGCCTTTATATAAGGAACTTCATCTATAAAGAGAGAGGGGGTACCAGTTTCAAGAAGAGGAGATAATAAGGAATGGAGTTCAGAGGGAGAGCCAACAAATTCACCTTGTGCTTCAATTTTGTTTTGTTGTTTTGTGAATAATTCAATTGATGAAGTGAGACGTTCGTCTACATAAGGCGCCCAGTTTTGCCAAGCTTGAAAGGCAGCAATAAAATCTTCCCATTCCCATGTAATGGAGAAGATTGATACATTTTTTATAGGGTGTACGCGAAAAGTCAAAGAAGTAATAATTCCGAAGTTTCCACCACCACCACCGCGGCATGCCCAAAACAAGTTATGGTTTTCATGTTCGCTTGCACGAATGATTTTTGCTCCAAATTTACCACATGCTTGTACCATTTCAACTTCTATTAATTGATCACATGTTAATCCAAATAAGCGTGAAAGCATACCGATGCCCCCGCCAAGTGTTAATCCAACAATTCCAACGCTTGCACTTGTACCAGCCGGTATTGTCACACCATAATTCCAAAGCTCTTTATAAACAGTGCCAAGGTTTGCACCAGCTTCAATTGTTGCTGTTAATTTATCTGTATGAACAGTAATGCGATGCATTTCACTCACATCAATAATAAGTCCTCTATTTAAAAGAGAAAAATTTTCATAGCTATGACGTCCGCTTCTTAAGCGAAATGGTACATGACGCTCGCGTGCCCATTTTAAGGCGTTACATACATCAGTTTTATTTTGGCAAAAAACAATAATACAAGGGAGTTTTGGAATACTTAAATTTAAGTTCATTCGGGCTATGTCATAGTCAGGATCTGAAGGAACAACGATACGACCTGTTAATTTTGTTTGTTTCAATTTATCACTCCTTTCTAAAATAAGTAGTGCTTTTTATTAATATATGAAAAGCATATGTAACGTGCGTGGACAAGAGCAGATGAGGAATGAGATTTGCTCTTGTGAGAAATAAATAAAGCATAAGAATAAGGAATCTACATAGAGTTCAATGAAAACAGTTGCAAACTATTCATATTTTGTTATGATAGTGTTACGAAAACGTTTGCATAAAATTTCCGATGGGATGCAAAAGGAGAGAATGACTATGAATAAAACATGGTGGAAAGAAGCGGTTGCTTATCAAATTTATCCACGTAGCTTTATGGATTCAAATGGTGATGGTATTGGGGATTTACAAGGTATTATTGCAAAACTGGATTATTTAAAAGATTTAGGTATAGATGTAATTTGGATTTGTCCAATGTATAAGTCACCTAATGATGATAATGGTTATGACATTAGTGATTATCAAGATATTATGGATGAGTTTGGTACGATGGAAGACTTTGATGCTTTACTAGATGAAGTTCATAAGCGTGATATGAAGCTTATTATTGATTTAGTTATTAATCATACAAGTGATGAACATCCATGGTTTATTGAGTCTCGTTCATCTAAAGACAATCCGAAGCGTGATTGGTATATTTGGCATGATGGTAAAGATGGTGCGGAACCAAACAACTGGGAAAGTATTTTTAATGGTTCGGCATGGGAATACGATGAAGTAACAGGACAATATTATTTACACTTATTCTCACGTAAACAACCAGATTTAAACTGGGAGAATAAAGAAGTTCGCGAAGTGTTATACGATACAGTTAATTGGTGGCTTGATAAAGGAATTGATGGTTTCCGTGTGGATGCGATCAGCCATATTAAAAAAGAAGATGGCTTTAAAGATATGCCAAATCCAAAAGAACTAAAGTATGTACCATCTTTTGATAAACATATGAATGTGGATGGTATTCAACCTTTATTAGAAGAGTTAAAAGAAAATACATTTTCTAAGTACGATATTATGACTGTCGGTGAAGCGAATGGTGTTAAGATTGAAGATGCTGAGCTTTGGGTTGGAGAAGAACAAGGTAAGTTCAATATGGTATTCCAATTCGAACATTTAAGCTTATGGGATGCAGAAAAGAAGAAAGATCTTGATGTTGTAGGGTTGAAAAAAGTATTAACGAAATGGCAAAAAGGTCTAGAAAATAAAGGATGGAATGCTTTATATATTGAGAATCACGATAAGCCACGTATCGTTTCAACTTGGGGAGATGATAAACAATATTGGCGTGAAAGTGCAACAGCTCTAGGGGCAATGTATTTCTTTATGCATGGTACACCATTCATTTACCAAGGACAAGAAATTGGGATGACAAATGTTCAGTTCCCAAATATTGAAGATTACGATGATGTAGCAATTAAAAATTTATATCGCGAGAAAATTGCAGAGGGCGTATCACATCAAGATATGATGGAAATTATATGGGCGTCTTGCCGCGATAATTCACGTACACCTATGCAGTGGAACGATGAGATGAATGCTGGCTTCACAACAGGTACAACTTGGTTTGGGATGAATCCAAACTACAAAGAAATTAATGTTGAAAAGCAAAAGAATGAAGAGAACTCTATTTTCAATTTCTATAAGAAAATGATTGCCTTGAAAAAAGAGCACGATGTACTGAATTACGGTACGTACGATTTAATTTTAGAAGATGATCCGCAAATTTATGCATATACTCGTACTTTAAACGATGAAAAAATCATTGTAATTAGTAATATCTCAAAAGAGGAAGCTGTATATAATGAGGAGTCATTCGGACTAGAACGCAAACGTTTGCTTTTAAATAACTATGAAGTTGCGGAACATGAACAAGTAACTACAATCACGTTAAAGCCTTATGAAACAAGGGTTTATCGTATTTCATAATAAAAAAGGATGCTCTTAGAGCATCTTTTTTTATGAAAAAAAATAAATTTCTATTGCAAAGTGAAAACGCTTTTATTAAAATAGATTTATGAAAACGGTTGCGTAAAGGGATAAAAACAAATTAAAATGAGGAATCGTTTTCATAAAGGGAATAGAAATTATAATTTAAATCATTATGTTGTTATAAATAAAGGGGAGGAAGAACAGATGAAAATTACGTCTTTTGATTTTTGGCAAAAGTTCGGGAAAGCGTTATTAGTTGTTGTAGCTGTAATGCCAGCAGCTGGTTTAATGATTTCTATCGGTAAGTTAATTGGGATGTCTGCTGGGGATATTAACGCAGTTCATACGATCGCTCGCGTAATGGAAGACATCGGTTGGGCAATTATTACAAATCTGCACATTTTATTCGCGGTAGCAATTGGGGGATCTTGGGCAAAGGATCGCGCAGGTGGTGCATTTGCAGCGCTATTAGCATTTGTCTTAACGAATAGAATTACAGGAGCTATATTTGGCGTAAACGCTGAAATGTTAGCGGATTCAAAAGCGAAAGTTTCTTCAGTATTAGCAGGAGATTTAATTGTAAAAGATTACTTTACTTCTGTACTTGGTGCACCAGCATTAAACATGGGAGTTTTCGTAGGGATTATCACAGGTTTCTTAGGAGCTACTTTATATAACAAATATTATAACTATAACAAATTGCCACAGGCATTAGCATTCTTTAACGGAAAACGATTCGTACCATTCGTTGTAATTGTTTGGTCTACAGTAACTGCAATTGTATTATCACTTTTATGGCCATTCATTCAAAGTGGATTAAATGAATTTGGTCGCTGGATTGCAGCTTCAAAAGATAGTGCACCAGTTGTTGCACCATTTGTATATGGAACGTTAGAGCGTTTACTATTACCATTCGGTTTACACCATATGTTAACGATTCCGATGAACTACACAGAGCTGGGCGGAACATATACGATGTTAACTGGCTCAAAAATTGGACAAGTTGTAGCAGGACAAGATCCTTTATGGCTTGCATGGATTACAGATTTAAATAACTTATTAGCAAATGGAGATACAAAAGCATATAACGATCTACTAAATAATGTTGTACCAGCTCGTTTCAAAGCTGGACAAGTTATCGGTTCATCAGCAGCGTTAATGGGTATTGCATTCGCAATGTTCCGTAATGTTGATAAAGAAAAACGCGCAAAATATAAACCAATGTTCTTATCAGCAGCGTTAGCAGTATTCTTAACAGGTGTAACAGAACCAATTGAATTCATGTTCATGTTTATTGCTCCAGTATTATATGTTGTATATGCAATTACAACAGGACTTGCATTCGCATTAGCAGACTTAATTAACTTACGTGTTCACGCATTCGGATTTATTGAGCTAATCACTCGTACACCGATGATGGTGAATGCAGGACTAACTAGAGATTTAATCAATTTCGTTATCGTTTCATTAGTATTCTTCGGTCTGAACTTTACACTATTCAATTTCTTAATTAAAAAGTTCAACTTACCAACACCAGGACGTGCAGGTAACTATATTGATAACGAAGATGAGTCATCAGAAGGAACAGGAAATGTACAAGATGGTTCATTAGCAACAAAGGTTATTGATTTATTAGGTGGAAAAGAAAATATTGCTGACGTAGACGCTTGTATGACACGTTTACGTGTAACAGTAAAAGATTTAGATATTGTTGCACCAGAAGCACAGTGGAAACAAAATGGTGCTTTAGGACTTATCGTAAAAGATAAAGGTGTACAAGCTGTATATGGTCCGAAAGCTGACGTATTAAAGTCAGACATTCAAGATATGTTAGGTGCGTAATAATATGAAATTGCTAACTTTAAACTGTCACTCTTGGCAAGAAGAAAATCAAATAGAAAAGATAAAATATCTTGCTAAAGTCATTCAAGAAGAAGAGTACGATGTCATCGCATTGCAAGAAGTAAGTCAGTCGATAGGGGCTAAAAATGTATGCGGTAACAAGAAAGAAGATAATTTTGGACTTTTACTATTAGAAGAGTTAAAAGCGTTACATGTAAAAGATTACAATATTACTTGGGATTTCTCTCATATTGGTTATGATGTGTATGAAGAAGGATTAGCGATTATAACGAAGCATAATGTTGTAAAAGAAGATACGTTCTTTATTTCAGAAAATAAGGATACAACGTATTGGAAAACACGCAAAATTGTAAGTGCAACAATTGTTTATAATGGTAAGAACATCACGTTTTACTCTTGCCACCTCGGTTGGTGGGATGATGAAGAAGAATCATTTAAAGATCAAGTGAATCGTTTGATGGAGCGTGTAGATAGCAATGAACTTTCCTTCTTAATGGGTGATTTTAATAATAACGCTCGTTTGCAAGGGGAGGGTTATGAATATATGATGCAAAAAGGTTTGCACGACACATATGAACTAGCGATAGAGAAGGATGAAGGAACAACTGTTCAAGGTGAGATTGCTGGTTGGGATGAAAATAAACATAATTTGCGAATCGATCTAATATTGTGTAACCGAAGTGAAAAAGTTCGTTCTTCAAAAGTTATTTTTAATGGTACAAACCGAAATGTAATTTCAGATCATTTCGGTGTAGAAGTACAAGTAGATATATAATAGAAGAAATCCTCACAGATGATAAAAAGCTGTGAGGTTTTTTTTAGGAATACAAGTATTTCCAAGAGAAAATACTTGTATTTTTTATGACATTTCCTATATATTTGTTATTATTGAATGTAAAACCGATTTGGTCATTTTGTATTCATACTTTGACTGACTTCGTTATATAATGTAGTAAGTCAAAGTTAATGGGAAAAAATAGTTCGTTTTTGGTTAATCCACGATGTAGAAAGTGATATAATTGCAAAATGTATGTATCATTTTCTAAAGAAGGAAAAATATATAATTAGGTGATAACTTCTATGAAACAAATTTGGCGTATTTATAAGACAGATTTACGGAATGTAGCGAAACATTGGGCTGCAATTGTTATTGTTGTAGGGTTAATGATTTTACCATCGTTATATGCATGGTTTAACATTAAAGCTTCCTGGGATCCATACGGAAATACAAAAGAAGTTCCCATTGCAGTTTCTAACCAAGATGCAGGCTCTAATTTAAGAGGAAAAGATATCAATATCGGGAACGAGATTGTAGATTCTCTGAAGAAAAATAAAAATCTTGGCTGGAAATTTGTAGATGAAAAACAAGCAATTTACGGAGTTGAACGCGGGGATTACTATGCAAGCATTACAATCCCAAAAGATTTCTCTGAAAAGATTGCAACTGTTCTGGATGAAAATCCACAGAAACCAGAACTTGATTACTATGTAAATGAAAAGGTAAATGCGATTGCACCGAAAATTACAGCAAAAGGTGCATCAGGTATTACAGAAGAAATTAGTAAAAACTTTGTTAAAACAGCGAACGGTGAGATTTTTAAAATCTTCAATGACCTTGGAATCGATTTAGAAACAAACTTACCAAGTATCGAGAAAGTAAAAGATCTTGTATTTAAACTAGAAGCGCAGTTCCCAGAAATGAATACACTTATGGATAAGGCGTTAGATGATGCGACTCGAGCAGAGGATGTTGTGAAAGTAGCGCAGAAAGAATTGCCGGTTGTAGAGAGTGTTATTAATGATGGGCAGGATACACTTAAGAGTTTAGATGCGTTCTTTGCGAGAAATGATGAAACATTGAATCGTGCTCCGGGAACTATTAAGAATAATCTAATTGCAATGCAAACAGGTTTGAATGGTGCGGCGGCGATTACGGATTTCTTAAAAAATCCATCTGTTGATTTCAATCTGGTGCTTCCAGATCCGGCTACATTCCCGGTGTTGCCTGATATAACTATTCCACAGATACCAGAACTACCGCAGGTGAATGGTCAATTGTATAAAGATATTGCTAAAAATATTGATCAAACTGTAAATAATGTATTCGGCTCAATACGTGTTGGAACAACTTATGCACAAGGAGTTATAAACGGGTTACAAAATGGTAATTTTGACCCGGAAAAAGCGAAACAAGATCTTAATAAGGTTTCTGAGAATCTTCAAGGTCGTGTGGATAGTGTTTCATATTTAATTGATGTCTTTACTAAATTTAAAGAATCTGCACCAACTGATTCTGGAAAAGACTTCTTCCAAAAACGAATAGATAAATTAACGAATCTTAAATCAGCTATAGAAAATGCAAATGGCGGCGTTAAAGATATCGCTAATATTATAGGTACAGGGCAAGAAGTGAAACAAGATGTAAGGGATGCTACTAATAAAAAGTTAGATGCAATAAATAATTTGGTAAACCAAGCGGAGGCAGATTATAATGCAACGTTCGTAGCAGATTTTGAAAAAGCGGTAAGTACGGCTGAACAATTAAAAGATAAGGTTGGAAATGCGCAACAGAATTTAAATCAAGAAATAAACAAAACTAATCAGATATTAGACAATGGTAGAGAAAAATATGATAAGGCTGTAAATGATTACAGCAGATTAAAAACGGAGCTTGGAAAAGCGAGAGAAGACTTAAATAATAAAGGTGTCAACGGACTAGATTCGACAAAAGTAGCTTTAAATGATTTAAATGGGCAGTTCAAAGCGGGGCGAAATTTAGTTAACGATATGATTCCCGTTATGGAAAATGCGAATAAAGTTTTAGCAGATGCAAATAGTGATAAGAACATGAACAACATGATTTCTAAATTGAATAAAGTAAAAGATGGTTTTCAAAAAGGAATCGATTTAACAGATAAAGGAATTGACGCTATTAATAAAGGTCAAAAACCAGCGGCAGATGTTATTGAGAGTATTAATGAAGTATCTAAGAGCGTTTCGGGTCAAATTGGTGACATTTTAGCTAAATATGATTCAGAAATCACTCCAAATTTCAATGCGGCTATTGCTCGTACGAAAGAGATGTCTAAAAACACATCTCAAATTTTAAAAGAAGTAGACAAAAAGCTTCCGGATGTTAAAAAAATACTAGAAGATTCATCAAAAGGCTTAGTAGATGGTAAAAAGAAATTAGCAGATATTAAAGCTGAAATGCCAGCTACTGAGAAAAAGATTAAAGAATTGGCAGATAAAATTCGTGATTTTGAATCTGAAGAGGATTTAAAAGATATCATACGCTTATTGAAAAACGATGTTGAGAAGCAAAGTGATTACTTCGCGAATCCAGTCAATTTAAAAGAGAATAAGTTATTTGCGATGCCAAACTACGGTTCAGCGATGTCACCATTCTATACAGTGCTTGCATTATGGGTAGGCGCATTATTAATGGTTTCATTATTAACAGTAGAAGTACACGAAGAAGGCGCGAATTATAAGAGCCATGAAATTTACTTCGGACGTTTATTAACATTCTTAACGATAGGTCTTTCACAAGCGTTTATCGTATCAATGGGAGATATATTCTTACTCGGTACGTACGTAGTCGATAAGTTCTGGTTTGTATTATTTAGTTTATTTATTGGTGGAGTCTTCGTTTGTATCGTATACTCACTCGTTTCTATTTTCGGAAACGTTGGGAAATCGATGGCGATTATTTTACTTGTACTGCAAGTAGCAGGATCGGGCGGAACATTCCCAATTCAAATGACACCAGCGTTCTTCCAAGCAATTTATCCGTTCTTACCGTTCACATACGCAATTAGTGCAATTCGTGAAACAGTAGGCGGAATGCTTTGGGATATCGTAACGCGAGATTTACTTGTGTTAAGTGCTTTCGTAGTAGTTATGATTGTTGCTGCGTTATTATTGAAAACACCAATTAACAAATCAAGTGAAAAATTTGTTGAGAATGCAAAAGGAAGTAAAATTATTCATTAATAATAAAAGGTTCCTACCGATAGAGGTAGGAACCTTTTTTATTTAATCAAATTTTAATTTTTTTAATGCTTCTGCGAATGGGTTATTTAATGGTTCTTCTTCTTTTTTCTGCTGTTTCATATATTTTTGAACGTCGCGCTTATCAGCTTTGTTTCCAGATTCCTTTTTACGTCTCTCTTGGAATGTCGATAATTTCTCGCGATAGCCACATTTACATGCGAAGATTTGTCCAGCACCTTCACCACGTAATTCTAATTTTTTCTTACATTGCGGACAACGAGCGTTTGTTGTACGAGATACATTTTTACGATGACCACATTCACGGTCTTGGCAAACGAGCATCTTTCCTTTTTTGCCGTTTACCTCTAGCATTGGTTTACCGCAATCTGGACAAGACTTTGTTGAAATATTGTCATGTTTATATTTTTTATCACTCGATTTAATTTCAGAAACAATTTCTTTCGTATAGTTTTTCATTTCGGAAATGAATACTTCTTTTTTCAGTTTACCCTTTGCAATTGCCTCTAGCTTTTGTTCCCACTCACCAGTTAATGTAGGTGATTTTAACTCTTCTGGTACTAAATCAAGTAACTGACGGCCTTTTGATGTAATGTGAATATCTTTACCGCGTTTTTCAATTAAGAACGAATTGAATAGCTTGTCAATAATATCAGCACGCGTTGCTACAGTACCTAATCCACCAGTCGATTTTAACGTATCAGCAAGTTGTTTATTTTGCGTATCCATATATTTTGTAGGATTCTCCATTGCTGAAAGTAAAGTTGCTTCATTAAAGCGTGCAGGTGCTTTCGTTTGGCCTGATGTTTGCATAAGTAACTTTACAGTTAATGTATCGCCCTTTTCAATGTGAGGTAGAATCTGCTCTTTTACGTCATCAGTTACATCATCATCTTCAAAGCGATTTTCATATACTTCCTTCCAACCGGCATGTAAAATTGTTTTACCGCGTGCAATGAACGTTTCATGGCCGACTTTTGTGCGTAATGTTAGTTGTTCGTATTCGAATGCCGGGAATAAAACAGCTAAGAAACGTTTTACAACTAAATCATAAATTTTACGTTCTTTATCTGTGAAGGCGGAGAAGTTAACGTATCCTTCTGTCGGAATAATTGCGTGATGATCACTTACTTTACTATCATCAACAAATGATTTATTAGCCTTGATAGGCTTTTGTAATACTTTATGTGCTAAGGAACGGTACTCTCCAACACCGCATGCTTTTAGACGTTCTGGAAGTGTTCCAACGATATCAGATGAAATATAGCGTGAATCTGTACGAGGGTATGTTAGCACTTTATGTTGTTCATACAATTTCTGCATAATGTTTAATGTTTCTTTCGCAGAGTAACCGAACTTTTTATTGGCATCACGTTGTAATTCAGTTAAATCGTAAAGACCAGGAGAGAATGATTTCTTCTGTTTTTTATCAATTTCCATAACAGTAGCATTATGTTTATCTAAACCTTTTACAATACCATCAATTTTTTCTTTATTAAAACTGCGGCTATTGCCATTTGCATCTTGCCACGTTAGTTTTAATTGATTTGTTGTTTGAGCTTCAATGCCGTAGTAAGTTTGAGCTTTGAAGTTCTTTATTTCATCTTCGCGATTAGCAATCATAGCGACAGTAGGTGTTTGCACACGGCCGCAATTCAGCTGGGCATTAAAGCGAGTTGTTAAAGCGCGAGTCGCGTTAAGACCGATATACCAGTCAGCTTCTGAACGTGCAACTGCTGAAGCGTATAAATTGTCATATGCTTTACCTGGTTTTAAATTTGCGAAACCATCTTTAATTGCTTTATCAGTAACAGATGAAATCCATAGACGTTTAATTGGTTTGTTAATTCGAACCTTATCAATAATCCAACGAGCGACTAATTCTCCTTCACGCCCAGCGTCTGTTGCTACAATAATTTCATTTACATCTTTTCTAAGTAGCTGACTTTTTACAGCATTAAATTGTTTCCCTGTTTGTTTAATAACAGTTAATTTCAAACGCTCAGGTAGCATAGGTAAATCTTCTAAATTCCACTTTTTATATTTCACATCATAGCTTTCTGGATCTGCTAATGTAACAAGATGACCTAAAGCCCAAGTTACAATATATTTACTACCTTCAAGGTAGCCATTTCCTTTTTTATCACACTTAAGTACACGTGCAATATCTCGTGCAACGGAAGGCTTTTCAGCGATTACAACGCTTTTTGACATATTTAAAACATCCTTTCAAATTTCCATACGTTAACTATAGCATACATCTTCTTGAGATTCAGTTTCGCTCCAGATTTGAACGTTTTTTAATGGGATAACATCTGTTTGAAAGTGAATGATCGTGACAGAACATAATATGCACCATGATGAGACTGTGAGAAATAGATAGTTATTATGCGTATTGTTTTATTAGTTGCTTCTATATTAAATAGAAAAGTAAAGAACTTGTTATTTTACTAGAATAAGAGTAGACTTTGAAGTAGAAGAATACTAAACACATGGGAGTTTGTGGATACAAACTGAGAGTATGACTAGTCCGTCATTGACCATTTGAACCTGTTGGATAATGCCAGCGTAGGGAGAGTGTAAAAGCACATGTTCAGGCACTTTGCGTACGCGCAAAGTGCCTTTTTGTGTATCTCCCATAACTATAGTTAGGAGATGAGAAGGATGAATATGAAAGAAATTAGTAAAGTAGTGGATTTGGTGAGAGAATCTAATCCGCTCGTTCATAATATTACAAATGTTGTTGTAACAAATTTTACAGCTAACGGTTTGTTAGCGTTAGGGGCATCGCCTGTAATGGCGTATGCAAAAGAAGAAGTGGCAGAAATGGCTAGCATTGCTGGAGCGTTAGTATTAAATATGGGGACGCTTCGTCCTGAAGAAGTAGAAGCGATGTTACTTGCTGGTAAATCAGCAAATGTGAACAATGTACCAGTACTGTTTGATCCAGTTGGCGCAGGAGCAACGTCGTATCGAACAGAAGTTGCGAGACATATTCCGGCTGAAATCGAATTAGCAATTATTCGCGGAAATGCAGCTGAAATAGCGAACGTTATTAATGAGAGATGGGAAATTAAAGGGGTAGACGCTGGTGCTGGAAATGGTAATGTCGTAAGTATTGCAAAGCAGGCAGCGGATGAATTGAATACAGTTGCAGTAATTACTGGAGAAGAAGATGTTGTTACAGATGGAGAGCGAACGATTGTTATTCAAAATGGTCACTCTATTTTAACGAAAGTTACGGGAACTGGTTGTTTGCTAACTTCTGTAATAGGAGCATTTGTAGCGGTAGAAAAGGATTATGTAAAGGCAGCGGTAGCGGCATTAACGTTTTATGGTGTAGCCGCGGAACTAGCAGCTGCTAAGACAGTAGAAAAAGGACCTGGTAGTTTCCAAATTGAATTTTTAAATCAGTTAGCGAATACCACTTCGGGTGATATAGAGAAGTATGGGAAGATTGAGGTTATATAGTAAGGAGGGAAAATAAATGTCGCGTATTTCAAAGGCAGAAATGTCTAGGTTGTTATCCGTATATTTTATTATGGGAAGTAACAATTGTACGAAGGATCCACTACAAATATTGAGAGATGCACTTGAAGGCGGTATAACAATTTTTCAATTTCGTGAAAAGGGGGAAGGCGCTTTAACGGGAGAGAAACGTATTTGTTTCGCAAAAGAACTACAAGTAATTTGTAAGGAGTATGGTGTACCATTCATCGTAAATGATGATGTGGAATTAGCTCTCGAGTTAGATGCAGATGGCGTGCATGTTGGACAAGATGATGAAGGAATTACTTCTGTTCGTGAAAAAATGGGGGATAAAATTGTTGGTGTATCTACACATACAATTGAAGAAGCACACTGGGCAATTGAAAATGGAGCGGATTATTTAGGTGTTGGCCCTATTTTCCCAACGAGTACGAAAAAAGATACGAAAGCGGTGCAAGGAACGAAAGGTTTAGCTCATTTTAGAGAACAAGGAATTACAATACCGATTGTCGGGATAGGTGGCATTTCAATTGAAAATACCGCTTCGGTTATAGAAGCAGGTGCGGACGGTATTTCTGTTATTTCTGCGATTAGTTTAGCGGAATCTGCGTATGAAAGTACGAAGAAGTTAGTTGAGGAAGTAAATAAGAGTTTGTAGGAAAAAGAAACTTCACAAAAATAGTAAAGAACATAATGGAAGAATGGACAGTTAAAAATATTTAAACAAACGTTTGATTAAAAAAGCACAAACCCTTTAAAACTTTGGGTTTGTGCTTTTTCTTTAAAACATAATTGATATTAAGAGCATTCCAATTCCGATAGAAGTGAATGTTGCGATTAGGCCTGGAATCATAAAGCTATGATTTAAAACATATTTACCAATGCCAGTTGTACCAGTACGATCAAAGTTAATGGCAGCAACGATTGTTCCGTAGTTTGGAATGAAGAAGTATCCATTTACTGCAGGGAACATCGCGATTAGTAGTGCTGGTGGAATACCGAGTGATAATCCAAGGGGCATTAAAGCGCGTACTGTTGCAGCTTGGCTATATAGTAAAATAGATAGAATGAATAATGCGATGGCAAATAGCCATGGTGCACTTGTTACTAGGTGCTGAATGGATCCTTGAATCATATTTAAGTTTCCGTTAAAGAAAGTATCTCCCATCCAAGCGATCCCGAAAATAGCAACAACTGCTGTTGCCCCTGCTTTAAAGACGTTACCAGACACGATGCTTTCTACATTTGGTTTACAGAAAATAATAATAAGAGCTGCAATCGTTAACATAACCATTTCAATTGTGTTTGGCATGGAAAGACGGGCTAACTTCCCATCAACTATCCATCCTGGACGAAGTGCTTCAAATGAACCGAGAAGTACGACAAGAAAAGTTCCTACTAGGAAAAGGATAACTGATAATTTAGCGCCTTTTACACCAACAAATTCTTTTTTCTCTTCAATCTTAGGGATCATTCCTTCTTTTAATCGTTTTAAGTACTCAGGGTCTTCATTTAATTCTTTCCCCATTTTGCTAGCAACAAATGCAGCTACCATACAAGCGATGAAAGTAGAAGGGATACTTACTTTTAAAATATCTAATAAGGTGATTTTATAGTCAGCTAACATTGCTAAAAGTGCAACTGTTGCAGCTGAGATAGGACTAGCTGTAATTGCTTGTTGGGAAGCAATTACGGCGATTGACATTGGTCGTTCTGGTCTAATCCCAGATTCGCGAGAGACTTCTGCGATAACAGGAAGTACAGAATAAGCAACGTGACCAGTTCCTGCACAAAGTGTAAATAAATAAGTAACAATTGGAGCAAAGAATGTAATGCGTTTTGGATTTTTTCGTAATGCTTTCTCAGCCAGATGAACAAGGTAGTCCATTCCTCCAGCGGCTTGGAGTGCACCAGCAGCTGTAATTACAGCTAAAATCATAAGCATTACATCAATAGGAGGAGCTGTAGGTTGTAAGTGGAAGACGAAAACAAGTATTGCCATACCAACGCCACCCATTACCCCTAGACCAACTCCGCCTAGGCGTGCGCCAATAAAAATGCAGAGTAGTAACGTAAGAAATTGTAGCCAAAACATGATAAACTACCTCCGAAATTCATTAGTTAAGATATATTTGAATAATTTAATTTAAATGAAAATTAAAATAAATACTCAAAACAATCCTTGTATTATATACATTTTTTATTATATAACACAAGAAATGTAACATTCACGTACTTTGTTAAATTATTTCGAAAAAATAATACATTAAAACTTTGCATTTGCATCTCTAAATAGGTGGACATTTTAATTTTTATGTTGTAATCTTTGATAGAGAATAATGTAATTCTCATAGAACTCCCATATCGTTCAACTCGTTCAGCGAGAAAGGCAAACTGGTGGAAACATTAGGACGCAAAACTACAGGAGCTAAGGCCGAAAGGCTACGCTAGCCAGTTACCGGACGGATAGGGTTGGTCTTGACCAATGCTTTTTCATTGGTCTTTTTTTTATTTGCGAATAAATGAGAAACCTTATCAGCTGTTGATAAGGTTTCTATTTTAATAGTTTTCCTTTATATTAAGTTAATTAAGAAAGGTGATGTTGATGAAAAAATATTGGCACAAGCTATCATTTCTTCAAAAGAATGTATTGTTAACTGTGCTAGTTATTTTGACGCTTGTTGGTACTATGGGAGCGTTAAGTTTTAACATGTTTCAAAATAGCATGATGTCTATATTTGAAAGGCATTCTTTTGAAACAGGAGATACGGTATTACATAAATTAGACGAAGAAATAGTGAGAGATGTTACAAAGGATCCAGTGGCACAAAGAGAAAAGAGAGAGAAGTTAACAGAGAAATTAGATGAAGCAACGGAAGAATTGAATAGCGTTGGACAAATCTATATTGTTGGAGCAAAAGAAAACGAAAAAGGTGAGTTACTAATCGTCGATTTGTCTACAGAGTTAGCAAATGTTGTTGAAGTAAGGCCGGGAGAATATTATAAACAACCAGATCTTTGGATGAAAGCATACGATAAGGTAATGAGCACGAAAAAGGCAAATATGACAGTAGTATATGAAGATCTATTAGGATCATGGGTAACGATATTAGAGCCAATTAAAGATGGAGACGGAAATATTGTGGCAATTGTTGCAGCCGATGTAGATGCTTCTATTGTTCCTATTACAAAGGAAAAGTTCATTATACAAGGTTTAATGTTTATTTGTATTTCTGTTTTAATTGCAACTGTTATTCAATTCTTAATCGTACGTAACGCACTTGCTCCATTGCGGGATTTACGTGAAGGATTGCGCAGAGTTGGTGAAGGTGATTTAAGTATTAAATTAGAGGAAAGACCAGATGATATTGGTATTATTAATGCGTATTTTAATAATACCATCGAGAAGTTTAAAGGAATTATAGATAAAGTGAAGCAGACGGCAGAACAGGTTTCCTCATCTTCACAAGAATTGTCAGTGAGTACGAAAGAAAATAGCATGGCAGTCCAAGGAATCGTAAGTTCTATAGTTGAGTTAAGGGCTGGCGTTCAATTGCAAGAAACGTCAGTACCAAAGTATTTAGATATTGTATATGAAATGGAAGATAGGATGGAAGAGATAAATAATATTGCAAAACAAATGACGAAAGAGTCTGAAGGTACAAAGCATCATTCAGAAAAAGGAAATGGTATTATTGACCAGACGATGAATCAAATGAACATAATACAAAATGCAGTACAAGATTTATCTTCTATCATTTATTCTTTGGAAGTAAGATCAAAAGAAATTAGTGATATTGTAACTGTAATTACAAGTATTTCAAATCAAGCGAATTCGCTAGCTTTACATGCTACTATTGAAGCTTCACGTGCTGAGGAAACTGGAGAGGGATTTGCTGTTGTTGCTGATGAAGTGCGTAAATTAGCAGAGCAGACGGAAGCATCAGCAAAAGATATAGCAAAATTAATAGGGGAAACACAAGCCGGAACGGAAGAAGCTGTTGTTTCAATGCAAAAAACCTCAAAAGAAGTAGAGTCTGGAATGAAACTT
This sequence comes from Bacillus cereus group sp. BfR-BA-01381, assembly GCF_022663555.1. Lineage (NCBI taxonomy): Bacteria > Bacillati > Bacillota > Bacilli > Caryophanales > Bacillaceae > Bacillus > Bacillus cereus group sp. BfR-BA-01381. The sequence goes on along the minus strand of NZ_JAKUFR010000048.1, from coordinate 6,185 downwards.
GTTGAAAGTAGTGGTGCTTTCTTTGAAAAAATTTCGAAATCAGCACAAACTGTTACCAATCAAGTTGGAGTTGTTTCTAGCAATTCAAATAATATATTGCAAAATAGCCAAAATATTGTTCGTGTTGTAAATGAACTATCAATTATTGCAAATAAGTATGCGAATAGTAGTAGTAATGTTGAAGAAAGTATGAAAGAACAGGAAATGTCTGTACAGGATATTGCTGAATTAGCCAGTTCTTTAAGCTGGCTCTCACAGGAGCTACAAGAGTTAATTGGGGAATTCAAAAGTTAAATGAAATGATTATACATGCTTTTGTTTGTTCAATAAAATAAATCATGCTACAATGAAAACGAATTAAGGACCGGGGAGCCAATTGGCTGAGAGGATGTGAGCAAACATCGACCCTCAACCTGATCTGGATAATGCCAGCGTAGGGAGTTACTTAAAGTGATGTAGCATATGTTATTCTATAATAACTTGCATACAAGGCTTTCCTACGTAGTAGGAAAGCCTTTTCTTGTTTTAAAATTTAATTTCATAAGGGGGATTTTACTATGTCACAACAAGTTACAATTTCGTTTTCAGTAGTACCACAGGCAAAGAACAAAGATGTGTATTCTGTTGTTGATAAAGCAATTGAGGTTGTACAACAATCGGGAGTTCGTTATGAAGTAGGGGCAATGGAAACAACGCTGGAAGGAGAATTAGATGTACTTCTTGATATCATTAAACGTGCACAACAAGCTTGTGTGGATGCTGGAGCAGAAGAAGTGATTACTTCTATTAAAATCCATTATCGTCCAAGCACTGGTGTAACGATAGATGAAAAAGTTTGGAAGTACCGTGATGAATATGCAAAACCAGAAGCAATCTAAAATAATTACAGCAATTTGGCTTATCCTTCTCATTGTGATATGGGAAGGATCTGTTTCATTATTTAAAATTGAACCGTGGATTTTACCGAAGCCTTCTGCCATTGTTCAAGAATTAATTGGAATGAAAGATTTACTATTACCGAATACGCTGCAGACGTTGCAGGAGGTTATAATTGGACTTTTCTTTGCGATTTTAATTGGAACAAGCATTGCAATTCTTATGGACGTTATCCCTTTATTTCGTATTTTAATAAATCCGTTGCTTGTTATTTCACAAACGATTCCAATCGTTGTACTTGCACCGTTATTTATTATTTGGTTTGGATATGGAATGCTACCGAAAGTAATGGTAGTCATACTCGTTTGTTTCTTCCCGATTGCGCTTAGCATTTTAGAAGGTTTTCAAACGGTAGATAAAAATATGTTGAAGTTGTTGCAAACGATGAAGGCAACGAAATGGCAAGTTTACCAGAAAGTAAAGTTTCCAGCAGTGCTTCCATACTTTTTCTCCGGTTTGAAAATTGCAGTTACATATAGCGTAATGGGAGCGATTATTGGAGAATGGCTCGGTGCCAGTGAAGGATTAGGAGTTATGCTTACAAGGGCTACGAAATCCTTTTTAACAGCCCGAGTATTTGGTGTTGCAGCAATTATTGTTATGGTGACATTATGTCTGTATTTTATCGTAGAGTTTATGGCAAGAATAACAGCACCATGGATATATAGAAAGGACGGCAGGAAATGAAAAAAGGTTTAAAAGTTATGTTGGCTGCCTTATTAGCGGTAAGTGTGGCTGGATGTAATCCGGCGAAGAAAGAAGAAAGTGTAAGTAAAGATCAAAAAGTAAAAGTCGTATTAGATTGGTTTCCGAATACGAATCATACTGGCTTATATGTAGCGCAAGCGAAAGATTATTATAAAAAGCAAGGCTTAGATGTAGAAATTATTCAGCCTGGTGATAATGTGACAGCGGAGCAAATGATAGCTTCAGGAAAAGCTGACTTCGCAATAAGTGCACAAGAAAATGTAACATTGGCTCGTGTGGAAGGTATTCCCGTTGTATCGGTAGGAGCGATTATTCAGCATAACACTTCAGCTTTTGCATCGCTTAAGAAAGATAACATGATTTCACCGAAAGATTTTGAAGGTAAACGTTATGGAGGCTGGGGAGGACCAGCAGAAGAAGCTACATTAAAGACAATTATGGAGAAACATCAAGCTGATTTTAATAAAGTTGAAAAAATTATCTTAGGACAAACAGATTTCTTTAAATCAATTGGTCGTGATGCAGACTTTGAATGGATTTATTACGGATGGGATGGAATTGAAGCGAAGCGCCAAGGAAAAGAGTTAAATACGATTATGGTGAAAGACTTAGACCCAGCGCTTGATTTCTATAGTCCTGTTATTATTACGAGTGAAAAACATACGAAGCAAGATAAAGACTTTGTGAAAAAGTTTATGAGTGCAACGACAGAGGGGTATAATTTTGCAATTAAAGAACCAAAAGAAGCTGCTGATATTTTAATTAAGGCTGTTCCAGATGTAAATAAAGAGTTAGTACAAGAAAGTCAAAAATGGTTAAGTACGAAGTATCAAGATGATGCAAAAGCGTGGGGAGTACAGAAGGAAGAAGTTTGGACGAATTACATGAATTTCTTATATGATAACAAAGTTATTAAGAAGAAAATTGATGTGAAAGATGCCTTTACAAATGAGTTCCTTCCAAGTGAAAAATGAGTGGATTACAAATAAAAGATATTGTGAAATCTTTCGATGGAAAGAATGTATTAGCAAATATTAGTGCTTCTATACGAGAGGGAGAGTTCGTTTCTTTTGTAGGACCGAGTGGTTGCGGGAAAAGTACACTATTAAATATGATTGCAAATGTTGAAAATCCAACAAGTGGAAATGTAACGTATAACGATAAGCAAATACAAGAGCAAGATGTTGTAAGTTATATGCCGCAGCAGGATTTATTACTACCGTGGCGATCAGCTTTGCAAAATATCGTTCTTCCGTTAGAAATTGAAGGAAAGCCAAAAAAACAAAGGCTGACAGAAGGAATGGAAGCATTAAAGCAGTTTGAACTAGATGAATATGCAGATCATTATCCAGATGAATTGTCTGGTGGTATGCGTCAAAGAATTAGTTTTCTGCGCACATATTTATGTGAAAAGCCAATTATGTTACTTGATGAGCCTTTTGGTAAATTAGATGCTTTTACAAAAATGGAAGTACATAGCTGGCTTTTAAACTCTTGGCACCAAGAGAAGCAAACAATCGTTATGGTTACACACGACTTAGATGAGGCAATCTTGCTTTCGGATCGCGTATTTATTTTATCTCAAAGACCAGCATCAATAGTTGGTGAGGTACAAGTGAAATTACCTAGGCCGAGAACGATGGATATGTTAACATCACTTGAGTTAAAGAAGGATAAGGAAGAAATTTTGAGAGTATTAGCACCTTATATGAAAAAATAGAAAAAGTCTTTTAACAGTTTTTAGTATAATTACTGTTAAGAGGCTTTTTTATATAGGGGGAGAAAGATGAAATCTATAGAGCAAATAGTGGATGAATTAACAGCAGATAATCTCGAAGAAGGAAAATCTTTATTAAAAAATCATATTTTATTAATGAAGTATGGTATGGAACATCATGAATTAAACGAAGAAGAAATGACAGAAATTTTAAAGTGGGTTCAAGGCCGGGATCAATTGAGAAAAGATGTTCCGGAATTACGTGATTTACATTTAATTAAAAAGTTTCAAGCGGTATTAGATGAATTTATTCATTCAATAATTTTAAATGGTTATGTAGAAGACGCGGTAGAAATTCTAGAGAGTGTATTAAAAGGTATGGGGGCAGTCGCTCATATTGTAAAAATTATGTTTGTTGGCAAAATGAAAGTTAATAGAAATTTTTTAGAAATGGTAGAAGAGTTAAAACGAGAGTGCTACAACTTAATGGAACAGCGTGCTGCTGTCGGGTTGCATGCTCAAATCTTTCACGTTTTAGGTTTCATTCATTCGATTCAGTTTGATTTAGAAGAAAGGTCACAGGAACATGGGCGAAGTGTAATAGGATTTTTAACAGATTTTAAAACGAATGAATTGAAGTCTGTGCAACAATTTCAAACTGAAGATCATATCCCAGAAGTGAAAAATATAGTGAGTAAAGAGTATGGGATAGAATTACAAAGAAGAATTTATATGTGGAAATCGTTAACAATTATCTTTACAAGTCCATATGCATTAGAAAAGATGTATAAAGAAATTTATGCAGAGAACGATAAAACGGAGAAGGAACAAAAAGAACAATAGAGAATAGAATATAAAAGAGTAGTTTATACTCTTAATATAACGAATGTTAAAGGAGTGAAAGGATAAAATGACTTTATCAACTGTTCTTCAAATGGTTTTAGCTTGATAAGGGAGAAGTCTGCCCATTTTTATCGATTAAGCTAAATTGAAGACAGCAGGTAAAGAACCTTAATCCTTTTTTACGATAATATGTAATGGGTAAGGTGTATTCACCTTACCCATTTTTTATATGTACAATTAAATAAGGCTTTATACTGTTGCTCTCTCTATTTAGCTTATGAACCATAAGTAAAGGAGAGAAAATAATGAGTATATTAACAGTAGAAAATGTAAGTCATTCGTACGGTGAGAAAACCATTTTATATAATGCATGTTTTCGATTATTGAAGGGCGAGCATGTTGGGTTAGTAGGGGAAAATGGAATCGGAAAATCAACATTGTTAAAGATTTTAACAGGAGAACTTATACATGATGAGGGGGATATTGAATGGTTTCCTCATATGAAGGTAGGTTTTTTACAGCAGCATATAGATTTACAAGAAGGGATGACAATTGAGGGATACTTGCAAAGTGCATTTGCTGATTTGTATGCGATTGAATGTGAGATGTTAAAAATTGCTGAAGAAATGAATGGAGCAGGAGAAGTAGAAAAACTGTTAGTAAAGTATGGAGAATTACAAACTATATTGGAAAGCTCTAATTTCTATCACATTCATACAGAAGTTGAAGAAGTAGCAATCGGTTTAGGTTTATTTGAAATAGGGTTAAAAAAGGATGTATCGAAGTTAAGTGGGGGACAGCGAACAAAGTTATTACTTGGGAAGCTTCTTTTAGAAAAAGCTGATGTTTTATTACTAGATGAACCAACAAATTATTTAGACACAGCCCATATAGAATGGTTGCAATCGTATTTGAGACTATATGAAAAAGCTTATGTAATCATTTCACATGACGAATTATTTTTGAACAGTATTACAAATGTTATTTTTCATCTAGAAGGAGGGAAAGTGAAGCGATACGTAGGAAACTATGAAAAGTTTGTACAAAGTTATCAAGTGCAAAAGAAACAATTACAATCGGCGTATGTGAAACAACAAAAGGAAATCTCTCAGTTAGAAACATTTATTCAAAAAAATAAAATTCGTAAAGCGAAACAGGCTAAAAGTCGAGAGAAAGTATTGGAGAAAATGCAAAGGATTGAAAAGATTCATCCTGTACCTCGATCCCGTTTTGATTTCAATGTTTATGAGGAGCCGGTGAGTCGTATATTGCAAGCTGAGAAACTAAGGATAGGTTATAGTAATCCGTTATGTCCAGAGTTGAATTTACAAGTGAAAAAAGGAGAAAAGATAGCGATTGTTGGTCATAATGGAATTGGAAAAACGACGATGTTAAAAACTTTATTAGGTCAAATAAAGCCGCTAAGTGGTTCCATTTCTGTTGGAGAACGAGTAAATCCTGCGTATTTTGCCCAGGAAGAGTTTGCTTCAGGAACAACACCGTTAGAGAAAGTTTGGGCAGAGCGACCAGATATGACAAAGAAAGAAGTGCGCCAAGCGTTAGCAAAGTGTGGATTAAAAGAAGAACACGTATTAAAACCTATTTGTTTATTAAGCGGCGGAGAACAAACGAAAGTACGTTTATGCGAACTTATCGTAACGAAAAGCAATGTTTTAATTTTAGATGAACCAACTAATCATTTGGATATAGAAACAAAGAAGGCGTTGCAGGAAGCGCTACAACGATATAAAGGAACCGTTTTACTTGTATCACATGAACCTTCTTTTTATGAAGCATGGATAACAAAAGTGTGGAATATAGAAGAATGGAACGCTGAACAATATGAATAAAGAAAAGGCATTAGCTTGTATAAGCTAATGCCTTTTCTTTGTGATTAACATGATTTTCGAGAACTTTTACATGAGAATTGTATGAAGAAGCACTCTTATGGTGCGCTTATAAGCGTGCTTTTTCTTTTGTT